>NZ_JBEOOQ010000044.1:0-43633 GCF_040309305.1 Pseudoalteromonas sp. RB2-MNA-CIBAN-0110
TAGTGTTTTATTTAAGTAATTAAAAGCTGTGCTTTTCACGTGAGCAAGCTCACCATCTACCGTCAAAGTGTAGATATCAGTTTTACTTTGTAGACGCGAAGCTTGCTTGCGTGACGGGCAAAGCCCGAAAAGTAATTTATTCACAAAGAGGTTATGAGGCGCTGCACTTTTAGAGGCAGTAATAAGTCTAAAACGGTTGTTGGTCTTTATGTCTTCTCATTTACTCCTCATTCGCTTCTCTTTGTGAATAGTGTTTTATTTAAGCAATTTAAAGCTGTGTTTTTCACGTGAGCAAGCTCTACGTTTACCCCGAAGTGTAGATTTATGGTTGTTTTTGTAGACGCGAAGCTTGCTTGCGTATAAAAACGGAGTTTTTAAAATGGTAAAGATATTAAAAGCTACGCTTTTCACGTGAGCAAGCTCTACGTCTACATCGAATTACATGCTTTGTGCGTAGTTATACAGTGCCTTTAAAATAGTCAGATTCTTTTCGCTGTCGTCATGTTCATGCGCTAGGTTTTCAAGGGTGATCATAAAATCTTGCGCATTAATCGATGGTTGATCTTCGCCGTGCATTAACTTGTTTTGGCAATACTGGCGCCATTGGTCAAGCTCTTGCTGGTTTAGCGTTTCAGGCCAGTTACGGGCGCGGTATCTAAACAACAATGTATTAAACTTTTTATCTTCAAAGTCTAACTTCAACCCAGCTAACTCATCTGGTTTTGCATCACGAATAATCGCAAATTTAGCTTTATCAGCATGGCTTGTAAACCCATCGTAAAGTAAGTAGTCAACGTTAGTAGTTGCGCTGTAATCGCCTTGCTCGTTAAACACTTCGGTTACTTTATCGCGCAGGTCGGTATTGGCTTTTAAAATAGCTAAGTTAGCTAAGCACTGCTCGCGATCAATCCCAAGGCGGGCGGCATTTTCAGGTAATAACGTTTTAGCTGGGGCTAAAATAGGGCACTTGTTTAAATGCACCAGTTTTAAGCCAACAGGTAAATCGTCCTCGGCTAAATCTACACGTTTGGTGTATAAGCGTTTGCGTAACTCTTCTACGTTTAAATCAATGAGTACTTGCGGGTTTTGAGTTAAATCAAAACAAATAACCGCATTTTTATTTACCGGATGAAAGCTCATTGGTGCAACCCAGCTTGTGCAGCCTTGTGTTGCAGGTATGCGCGACGTGGTATGCACCAGCGGCGTCATGTTAAATACATCAACCAATTCAGCGAGTGCTTTTTTGCCACGCAAACCAAAAAAGAAGTTATACAGCTTTGGTTGTTTTTCTTTTATTAATTTAGCCAGTGCAATAGTGGCGGTTACATCGCTTAGCGCATCGTGCGCTGCGGCGTGTTCAATACCATTGGCTACCGTTAAATGCTCTAGCTTAAAGCTTGGGCTGCCATCTTCTTTTAACGGCCATTCAATGCCTTCAGGGCGCAGTGCGTAACAAGCACGTACTAAATCAATAATATCCCAGCGGCTATTGTTATTTTTGTATTCACGCTCGTATGGGTCGTAAAAGTTACGGTAAAAGCTATAACGGCTTACTTCGTCATCAAACCGAATACTGTTATAACCGGCAACACAGGTGTTTGGCACACTAAATTCGGCATGAATTTTTGCTATAAACTCAGCCTCAACCAAGCCTTTTTTCATCGCCACTTGTGGCGTAATACCTGTAATTAAACACGCCTCAGGGTGAGGTAAGTAATCCGCTTGCGGCTTACAATATTCAATAAGCGGCTCGCCAATAATATTTAAATCAAGATCGGTACGAATACCCGCAAATTGGCTCGGCTTATCCTTTTGAGGGCTCGCCCCCCACGTTTCGTAGTCGTGCCAATAGATTGTTGCTTGATTTTGCTCTTGATATGCCATGCTGAAAACCCTGAGTAGTTAACTTTAAAACGCCTAAATACGCGCCAAGTTACTAAAATAATGAATTATTTAGATTATGGCATATGGGCGAGGGAGTTTATAGGTTTGGGGTACGATTTCTAATAAAGGTTGTTTTTTGAGTCAAATAGGTACAGTATTTTATTTATATAGTTTAAACAATGGATTTAAGCTGAATATTAAAGGGTATTTATGACTAGTACTGTACACAACCCAGATCAGTATATGTATGATTTTCAACATATATTAACTCACAGTAAAAAGAAAATAGGTATATTAATAGGTGCAGGCGCGCCTGTAAGTATAAATGTAGGCGGAGACACTTGGAAACCATTAATTCCTGACATAGCTGGTCTAACAGAGATTGTAAAAGATAAATTAGTAGGAAGCGAAAAAGCAGCCTTTTTGGAAATTGAAAAATCATTAGAAAGTAAAAATATTGAGCTTGTTCTTTCTCGAGTTAGATCTTTAGCTGAGGTTATAGGTATAGCAAATGTTTATGGCTTAAATGCAAATGGTTATGAATCATTATCAGCGAACATTTGCAGGATAATTAAAGATGTAGTCGATAAATCCTTACCTAAAAGTGAAAACCCTTATTCGCATCTTATTTCATGGATTAATGGAATAAGAAGGGATTATGCAGTTGAAATATTTACAACTAATTATGATCTTTTATTAGAAGAAGCAATGGAAAGAGCTAGAACTCCTTATTTTGACGGCTTCTCTGGTTCAAAAGAAGCTTTTTTTGATCCAACTAGTATTTCAAGTAACGATCTGCCACCTCGGTGGATAAGGCTATGGAAATTACACGGTTCTATAAATTGGGCTAAAAATAGTAATCATGAAGTTGTAAGGGGCTTGGATGGTGATGCTGGAACAATGGTTTATCCTTCACATATTAAATATGACCAAACACAATCAGCACCATTCTCTTCATTATTTGAAAGATTAAAATGTTTTTTACTTGAGCCTGACAGCTTGCTTTTAACAACCGGCTTTTCTTTTGCCGATGCTCATATAACAGCTAAGTTAGATGAATGCCTTTCTGAAAATAAATCAGCTGCCGTTTTTGCTTTTCAATATAAAGAATTGAATGAAGAAAATTTTGCAGTTTGTGCAGCTAAGCGCCGTCCTAACATAAGTGTGTATTGTAAAGATGGGGCTGTAATTAATGGTATCGAGGCTAAATGGAAATTAGGCGATGAACCTAGTAAAAATTGGAGTTTAATAAGAGCCGGATATTGGGAGAATAGTGCATTTAATTTGGGTGACTTTGTTAAATTCGCTAAATTTTTAGCTAATTCTGGTGGTGGTAAAAGTGCAGCTAATATTCAAGAGTCAGAAATAGAGGTAATAACACATGAGCCTTAATCCAACTTATTTGGGGAAAATCACTTCAGTTGCAGGCTCTTCTGTACATGTAGAACTGACTCCACAGGTAAGGTCGGGTTTACTAATAATAGAAGGTAAAACACACCGAATTGGTCAAGTAGGAAGCTTTGTCAGAATACCTCAAGGTTATAATAATTTATTCGGAGTTATATCGGAAACGAGTGAAAGCTCTACGAATGAAAATGACTCATTATTATTTAATGAAAAAAGAACTATTAAAGTCGAACTGGTAGGTGAATCAATAGGTTATGATTTTGAAAGAGGGATCAGTCAGTTCCCCTCAATATCAGAAGAAGTTCATTTAGTTACTGATGATGATCTCAGGAAAATCTATGGTAGTAACACCAAAGGGCAGATCATAATTGGTAAATTATCTAGCTCTGACAGTATAAATGTTAGTATCGACTTAGATAGTTTAGTAAACAGACATTCAGCTATATTAGGCTCTACAGGTTCAGGAAAATCTACAAGTGTGGCGAGCCTTATCCGTTCTATAGTAACAGCCCATGAACCTTCGATAAAAATGCCCTCAGCTAGAATTGTCTTATTTGATATACATGGTGAGTACTCTTCAGCACTAAGTGACATTTCTACTGTTTTTTCAATTACACCTAAGGAAAGTGAACAACCTTTCTATATTCCTTTTTGGTGTGTATCACCTTACAGCTTGTGTGATTTTATGTGTGGACAAAACGAGAGTCTTAAAAATAAGTTTATCGATTTAGTTTTAGATGAAAAAAAACTTTATGCGAAGTCTAATCCTGATCTAAAGATAGACCCATTGAAAGTTACACTGATGATGCCTTTACCATTTCGATTAAAAAAAATCTGGTATGACTTAGTATATTACGACAATGTGAATTTTGAGGACAAAGATAAAACAAAACCTGCTTACAAATGTATGGGAGATGCAGAAACCTTAAATTCGCCTACTTTCAAGCCTCCAGGTAGTGCTAGCAATCCTCCACACAAGGGAAGCAATCAGGTTTGGAGAAAACAGCTAGAACAGATGAGATCAATACTTTTAGATAGCCAATATGACTTTTTAACAAACCCCGGTGACTGGGCTCCTGACACAGATAATAAGCTAAAGAAAGATTTACCTGAACTAATCAGTTTTTGGTTAAATACGAATGTTATTACCATTTTAGATTTGTCTGGCATGCCGTCAGAACGTCTAGAGTTATTATTAGGTTCTGTCGTTGAAGTTTTATTTGAATCGGCGATATGGGGCCGTTATTCCGCTGAGGGAATGAATAAAACTCCATTATTACTAATAATGGAAGAGGCTCACCGGTATTTATCCAATGAGAATAATGGGCTAGCTAAAGGCATGATTCGAAGAATAGCCAAAGAAGGCCGAAAGTTTGGCGTTGGGTCAATGCTGATCAGTCAGCGACCATCAGAAATAGATGAAACTATCTTATCTCAATGTGGAACACTATTTTCATTGAGAATTAATAATGCACCTGATAGAGCAAGAGTTAAGTCTGCTATGTCTGATGGACTATCAGGAATTATTGATTCTTTACCCATATTAAGAACTGGTGAGGCCATTGTAACAGGTGAGGCTGCAAAGCTACCAATGAGGTTCAAATTTAGATTGCTTAAAAAAGGCCAATTTCCTGATAGTCAAGACCCTCAGGTATCAGAAAGTTGGTCTAAAGGCGCAGTACAATCAGACTTTAAAGCGCTAGTTGATTGTTGGCGCCAACAAAATTCATTAAATAAAGAAAAGGAATAATATTATGGAAAGAATATTGGTAGATTCGAGCAACGTAGTTTCAGTGGGGTATGATGAAAATGCATCAACTCTAGAGGTTGAATTTAATAGTGGTATATATAATTACTATGACGTACCAATGTACATATATGAAGAACTAATGGCTTCGGGTTCAAAGGGATCATACTTACATCAAAATATTAAAAACACTTTCAGTTGTGAAAAAATAGTCTAGATACTTATTTATGCTAAAAAGCTAATTAATGATAGCTAATTAGCTTTTTATTACTTTTTTTTGCGTATTTGGGTAAGATATGTTCTTTAGAAATAGTGAGCTAAATATCTCTAAGTATTAGACTAAAGTCTATAAGTTAGATTTATTCACTTATTAAGTTTGTTTTAATCGTTTGTCGGTTTTGTGTTAATTCTCTAAAGTTCAGTTGTCGGCAACAAGCACGGCTTAACCAACAGGACTACGACCATGAAACTTACTCTTATCAAAACTATCGCTCTTAGCTCACTACTTACATGTTCAGCTGCTGCAATGGCTGAGCAAAGTGATTACAAATTAATGGTTATTGAAACTGCAACAGCGCCACAGCCACTTGAGCAATCATTTAATAGCTGCGCACTGAATGTTAAGTCAAAAAATTACGCTGAGGCTGAAGCAATTTGTACTAAAGCAATTGCGCTTTTAAAAGACGCAGATGGCCCTAAATTTAAAGTACGCCAACTTACATCGTTTGCATTAAGTAACCGTGGTGTTGCACGTTTAAAAGCGAATAACGACACTGCTGGCCTTGCTGATTTATACGAAGCAAACCAAATGTCTACAAGTACAATGGTATCGCACAACTTAACTCGCGCTAAAGAAGAGCTTTCTTTATAAGTATTTTATAAATGCTTTTATAAAGTGCTTACCAAAAGCATGTTATAAAATAGCGAGAGTAAAAAAGCCCATGTTAGGTTAATTCCTAACATGGGCTTTTTTGTTTTATTTAATGCGTAAGTTAATACCTTAAATATGTTAATAGAGTAGGGTGTGTATTTATAATTAATATTTTGGGTATGCTTGTTTAGGCTACGCGAATATAATGCGAGATAACCGTATAAAAAATAATAACCCTTCTGCTTTGCTTGTTTTGAGCAAGGTATCATTAAATAAATATTGAGATTTAAACCATGGCACCAGGAACCAGCCTAAGCGTACTTGAAATAAGTGCGATATTTTTATCAATTACCGCGTTACTCACCTATGTAAACCATCGCTTTATTGGCTTGCCAACAACCATTGGCGTTATGGTTATTTCGATGCTTTTATCTATCGGCGCTATATTTTTGGGCTTTTTAGGGTTTGATGATCTTATAGATTACGAAGTGAGCTTGCTCGATCAGTTAGATTTTACTGAAGTTTTGCTCGATGGCATGCTCTCTATGCTGCTGTTTGCTGGGGCGCTGCATGTAAATGTTAGCGATTTAAGGCGTTATAAATTGCCAATAGGTATTTTGGCCTGCGTTGGTACGTTGCTATCAACGGTTATTATTGCTGGTGCGCTTTATTTAGTGCTTCCTTTGCTTGGTTTTGATTTAGCATTTATTTGGTGTTTACTGTTCGGTGCATTAATTTCGCCAACCGATCCGATTGCGGTAATGGGAATTTTACAATCTGCGGGTGCGCCTAAAAGTATTGAAACCGTGATTGCGGGTGAATCGTTGTTTAACGATGGTATAGGCGTGGTTATTTTTGTGCTTTTATTGGGTGTTTTATCAAGTGGTGATATTCCTACAACCTATTATGTAGCGCACACGCTGGCGGTTGAAGCGGGTGGTGGTATTGTTTTTGGTTTGGTATTAGGTGGTATTTTATATTACTTGCTTAAAAGTATTGATAGTTACCAAGAAGAAGTACTCCTTACTTTAGCGGGCGTTATTGGTGGTTATGCACTTGCAAGCCATTGGCATTTGTCGGGCCCACTTGCAATGGTAATGATGGGGCTAATGGTGGGCAATCATGGTCGTAGTATGGCTATGAGCGACAAAACACGCCATTACGTTGATTTATTTTGGGAGCTGATTGACGAAATTTTAAATGCCATTTTATTTGTACTCATAGGGCTTGAAGTCGTCATGATTGCATTTTCGAGTAATTTATTTATTGCTGGTGGCTTAACTATTTTTATAGCGTTAATGGCACGTTTAATTGTTGTGGGTATAACAACCACTACATTTAATAAGCAATTAGAGTTGCCATCTGGCGCATGGAAAGTTTTAACCTGGGGTGGCTTGCGTGGTGGTATTTCGGTTGCACTGGTATTGCAACTACCTGATGGGAACGAGCGCGATATTTTATTGGCTCTTACTTATGCGGTTGTGGTGTTTTCAATTTTAATTCAGGGTTTGAGTATTGGTAAAGTAGCCAAAACTATCCGTTAAATATAAATTGGTTAGATCAAACCTGTTAAATGTAATTTTTTAAAAAGCGTGTGAAATAGCTGTATTTCACACGCTTTTTATTTTTCTTATAAAAAAGGGTAATTAAAACGTAAAGCTGAGCTGCAAACCGCTGTAAATATGTTCTTGTGCTTCCCAGTAGTCGCCATCTATTTGGCGTGCTCGGGTAAATACTTCTATTTTAAATGGCTTAAAGTGATAACCCGCACCTATACCTGCGTAACCGTCTATGTCGTTGTTCGATTTTTCTATTTGGTAGGTGTTATCGCCTCTATCGTTTTTAAAGGCGAGTTCGAATAGATCTAAGCCAAGCTCGGCGTATATAAAAAAGTCATTAAAATAACCAAGCTTCATGCCATTGTCCCACGTTATAAATTCTTCTTGCTCGCCTTGTTTATTATCGATTACTGCCGCGCCAATTGCGCTTGTAAAAACAACACCAAAGTTACTGTAATTTTGTTTGACCATCATTTCTACACCCGCAGATGTAATGCTGCTATTACCATTAAATTCTGATTTTATAAACATACCGGTGTTAGGCATGTCATTACCGAGCAAAAGCCTTGCGTTAGCATTTTGGCTAAATGATAAAAGCGTGCTTAATAAAACAAAAAGAGGAAGTGTGTGTTTCAAAAAAGTTAATCCATTAATGATGAAAAGTTACCAGAGCCGTAATTATAAATACATAACTTAGTATTGCATGTAATTAAATGTTTAAATTTGTTTGATTGTTATTCAGCTATGCCAAAGCAAGGTGCTTAAAATAAAACCGACTAAATAAAAGCATAAATAATTATATGTATTTTAAAATGCAAAGTAGCGATTTTAGGCACGTAAAGTAGTGCGTAAGTTGTTTAAATATATAGAAAAAACTTAAGCGTATTAGACTAAGGTCTATAGATTAATTTTTCTCACTTATTAGGTTTGTTTTAATCGTTTGTCGGGGTTGTGGTAATTCACTAAAGTTCAGTTGTCGGCAACAAGCACGGCTTAACCAACAGGACTACGACCATGAAACTTACTCTTATCAAAACTATCGCTCTTAGCTCACTACTTACATGTTCAGCTGCTGCAATGGCTGAGCAAAGTGATTACAAATTAATGGTTATTGAAACTGCAACAGCGCCACAGCCACTTGAGCAATCATTTAATAGCTGCGCACTGAATGTTAAGTCAAAAAATTACGCTGAGGCTGAAGCAATTTGTACTAAAGCAATCGCACTTTTAAAAGACGCAGATGGCCCTAAATTTAAAGTACGCCAACTAACGTCATTTGCATTAAGCAACCGTGGTGTTGCACGTTTAAAAGCGCATAACGACACTGCTGCACTTGCTGATTTATACGAAGCATCAAAATTGTCTAACAGCTCAATGGTATCGCACAACTTAACTCGCGCTAAAGAAGAGTTATCGTTATAAAAAACCTTTATAACGTGTTTTATAAAGTGCTTACTAAAGCATGATATGAAATAGCGAGAGTAAAAAAGCCGATGTTGGGTTAAACCCCAACATCGGCTTTTTCGTGTTTATTAACTTTGTATTGTGTTATTAGAAAAATAATAAAACTGTATTTAGTTATTTATTGTTTAGTGATTTTTATAGTTTTTAACTAATTGTAATTAATAAGTATTTTTATAGGTGTTAGACTAAAGTCTATAGGTTAGATTTATTCACTTATTAGGTTTGTTTTTATCGTTTGTCGGTTTTGTGTTAATTCTCTAAAGTTAAGTTGTCGGCAACAAGTACGACTAACAAATACCAATTTTATTAAAACATGATTATTTTAGCGAATTAAATAACTCACTAACGGCGTTAAAAAATTACTTATATAGAACGACTATATTTCATAATTTTTGCCTTGTTATTAAGCTATTTACTTGACGCTAAAAAAGATCACTAGTTTAAACAATTGCCATAACAGGAATATAATCATGAAATTTACACTTTTAAAAACCATCGCTCTTGGCTCATTATTAACTTGCTCAGCTGCTGCAATGGCTAATCAAGGTGATTATAAATTAATGGTTATTGAAGACTCTGTAACTGCAGCACCTGCATTTGAAAAATCGTTTAATAGCTGTGCTTTAACTGTTGAATCAAAAAACTACGAAGAAGCAGAAGCTATTTGTACACAAGCAATTGCATTACTTAAGCAAAGCCATGGTCCTCGTTTAAAAGTACGTGAACTTACATCGTTTGCATTAAGTAACCGTGGTGTAGCGCGTATTAAGGCTCAAAAAGACACTGCGGGTATTTCTGATTTATATGAAGCGGTTCAGATTTCTAAAAACTCACTTGTAACGCATAACTTAACTCGCGCTAAAAAAGAGTTATCTTTATAAGAATGCTTGCATAAAGCGCTTATAATTTAGCGAGAGTATAAAAGCCCATATTAGGTAGCACCTAATATGGGCTTTTTTGTATGTTTGCATAACCGTAGTTACCTATTAAATACACTCCTTTTAATAAAACAGCTTTACTGAATAATAGTGCTCTTAAGAGTGATTTTTATAGCCTTACGTTACTAATTTATATTGGTAAGTACTTGTTACCTAAAACATAGATCTATAAATATAGAAACATAGGTAAAAATATTATTTTTTGACGTGACTAAACTGTGCAGTAAAACGGGATTGTTTTATTTAAGTTGTTGTTTTTAATTGACAATAAAACCTAATGTCTTTGACTTTAATCTGTTTTTATTTAAAATCGAAGTAATATATATTTTATAGCATTGACGACACGTGGATGCTAATCACTGTTTTGTGATAAATAGCTAGATATTATCTTGGTTTTAATTTTTAGTCCCACCTCCATATTACTAAAAATTAAACAAGGAATAGAGTAGTTATTAACTTGTGCAATAAAAATAAAAAGCGCAAATAAAGGGATTTAAAAATGCAATTCAAACTAAAAAAAATAGCTGCCTTGTTATTCGGGGTAGGTATAAGCCTTTCTGTATTTGCCGAAGATATAGAACTATACGTAAACCATAATGTTGAAACCGACGAAAAGCCACGTGTAATCATTGTTTTTGATACATCTGGAAGTATGAGAAACTTTTTACCCAACGGTATAAGAAAAGTAGATGCCGGTATCAGTGCAATGAGTCAGTTAGTTACCGATAATAGCTCTATCGATTTTGGTTTGATGCGTTTTAAAAATGATAATGGCGGCTATATTATGGCTGGCCTTGGATCTCTCCATTCTACAATTCTAAGCCAAATTCACAATTTACCAGCAGCTGGTAGTACCCCAGTTACAGAAACCCTATGGGAAGCCTACTTGTATCTAACAGGTCAGAAAGTGTACTACGGGCAAAACTCAAATGAGCGCGATTTTTCTGCTGAAACTGGTTCTCTATACTACGACAATAACTCTCGATACATATCACCATTTACCCAAGCAGTTGGTGCCGACGTACGTTGTGATAACTCAATCAATTTAATTTTGATGACTGACGGTGATCCTCAAAATGATACTAACCGAAACAATGATATCAAATCATTATACAAATCTACTTTTGGCTCAAACCCAGCTAAAACAAGTGGTAGTTATTTGGCTGCTTTAGCTCAAATAATACATGGTACAAGAGATGTTGAAGTGGACTTGTACGACACCACGCCAGAGGTTGCTGATACCGGACGCGTTTTTACTATCGGTTTTGGTAGTGGCATGAGT
Organism: Pseudoalteromonas sp. RB2-MNA-CIBAN-0110; assembly: GCF_040309305.1. Lineage (NCBI taxonomy): Bacteria > Pseudomonadati > Pseudomonadota > Gammaproteobacteria > Alteromonadales > Pseudoalteromonadaceae > Pseudoalteromonas > Pseudoalteromonas sp. RB2-MNA-CIBAN-0110. Next base: position 11,153 of record NZ_JBEOOQ010000044.1, read on the forward strand.
ACAAATGGTAAAAAGTTATTAGAAAAAACCGCTTTATTGGGAGGAGGCGAGTACTTACATGCAGATACATCGACTGAACTTTCTGAAGCGCTTAATAATACAATATCGAAAATACGCGAAGTTAACGATAGTTTTTCATCTCCTACGGTAGCAAGTAATAATGTTGACCAAACACGTAGCCGAGAGTCAATTTACTTTGCGATGTTTTACCCTGAAACAGGCGCACGTTGGAGCGGAAATTTAAAAAAGCTTAAAGTGTCTGGTGCAAATATAGTCGATTCAACTGATAAAATAGCTCTTGATGAAAATGGGTTAATTGATGAGAAAGCGCGAACATTTTGGCTCCCAACTAATAAGCCTGCAGATGGGAATTTAGTAGCTCAGGGTGGCGTAAATTTACTTTTATCAACTTTAGACCCTGATAGCCGTAAAATCTACATAGATAAAACGGGCAGTATTATTGATTTTACTTTTGATAAAGTACAAACCATTTTAAATTTAGCGACAAGTACAGTTACCGATCTTGCCCCTGATTTGATTCCTAATATTGGGTTAACTTTAGAGGAAGATGATATTAGCTGGGCACGAGGGGTTGATGTTGATAATGAAGATGGAGATGACTCATCAGTAGATCAGCGAATCAATATTTTTGGCGACCCTTTGCATTCAAAACCGGTATCTATAGATTACGGCGATGGAAGTATTCATATACTTGTTGGTACCAATGCCGGCTTTTTACATATGTTCGAAGACAAAGGCGATACTGTTGAAGAAAGGTGGGCTTTTACACCTGCTGCCTTATTAAAAAACATTCCGGCTTTGCGAAGTAATCTTGCAAATACAAAAGTGTATGGCATGGATGGCCCTATAAGTGTGTTCTTTAATAATAAAAGTTTAAACACTGATGGTTTAAATGATGGCGTTGTTAAAGCAAGTGAGGGCGATGAAGTTTGGGCATTTACAGGCATGCGCCGAGGCGGTAAAAATTACTACGGCCTGGATATAAGTGACCCAAAAAAACCTAAAAAATTATGGAATAAGCCAATTGTTGGTGGCTCTGAAGAATTTAAATATTTAGCACAAACATGGTCTAAACCTCAAATTGCTTACATTAAAGCGTTTGGTGAGGATCCATTGCTGATATTTGGCGCAGGCTACGATACAAACAAAGATAATGCGATTAGAACAACAGATGAAACCGGGCTAGGTATTTACATTGTTAATGCTAAAACTGGCGAAAAGGTATGGGCGCTCACTCCAGATGAACATGGTTTTACCGGAGAGCACAGTATTGCAGCGGATGTAACTACGCTTGACTCAGATTACGACGGGTATATTGACCGAATTTATGCAACCGATACTGGCGGTAATATTTGGCGTGTAGATATTCCTAGTGACGATGAAAGTGATATTACTCATTTTAAGCTTGCGGAGCTTGGCAGTACATTAGCGTCACAAGACAGACGTTTCTTTTATAAACCGTTAGTTGCTAGAACGCTGTTTAGTAAAGTTACTAAGACCAATTATGGTGGTGAAATGATCACGACTCGTTTAGACACCCCGTACGACGCAATTGTGATAGGCAGCGGAAATCGCTCAAACCCACTTGCTACTAATGAGCAAGATCAGCTGTATATGATCCGTGATGAAAACACCCTAACAAAAATATTTACTGAATTTCCAGCCCCAATAGTGCCAGATGATTTAATGAAAATGAATGAAGACCCATTTGGTAACGCACTTGATGACGTTGATAAATTTGTTAATCTTGAAGTTAAGTTAGCCGAATTTAAAGGGTGGCGATACGAATTAGGGACGGGCGAAAAGTCCCTTGCTGCAGCAACAGTCGTTGGTGGGGTTGCTTACTTTACTTCCTTTACGCCTGCATCTTCATCATCAACTCAAAACCAATGTTCGTTAACGGGTGGCGGTGGTTCGCTTTATGCCTTTCATTTGCATTACGGAACGAAGGTTTATGACGATGTGAAATTTGCAACAAGTAATGATGTACCAGATACACCGAAACTATTTTTTGGGGAAGGCCCGTCGTGTGCAGATAATGATGCGGATGGTAAGTGCGATTGGGATGATGAAACGGATGTAACGCAAGTTAGTCAGTTTTATTTAATAGGCCCTGGGGTTAAAGGTTCTGATAAGCCGATAAAAGCTATTGAAATACTTGGACCAAATTTAAATGTTGAAGGTGGAAAAGTTAAGCTAGTAAATGGCGCTCAACCAATTGGTTTTGGCTTTAAAACTCAACAAACGTATATTTATAAACGTGAAGAAAACGATAGTCAGGCACATTAAAAACACGATGTTATAAACATAAGCCACCTTAATTAGGTGGCTTTTTAATTTTAAGAACGAATCAAAAATGCTGATGGTTTGCTTATATAATTGGTTTAGAGTTTTCGAAGCGCTCTAAACCAACCCATGTATGATACACATTCGTTTACAAAATACTGCCTATCACTCAAGCCCTTTATTTTAGGTACCTGTAGACCATATTAGTCAACAATAGCTGGTCTTAGTTATATTTAATTAACAAATGTAAGAGCTAAATTTAACATGGCGTGTCACTATATAGGTACAGGGCATGTTAACTTGTTGCCATCCCCCCATAAAAATTCAATAAATTTCTGTTGTTTAAATTTATACCAAGCTGCATAAATCTTTGAGTAATTTAACAAATTAAATTGCACTATAACGTCGTTAAAATTTTTATTTAGAACACTAGATACAAAATTTTTTGCCTAGTTCTAGCGTAATTTTCTTAACGTTAAATAGAGCCCATATATAAGCAGATTGGTATTACTTATTTTGTATTAAAGTAACTTATTTAATTTATAACAGTATGATTTTTATAATAATAAAAGTGCAAAAAAGGAAATATTTGTATGTTTTTTAAAAAAAGTCAGTTAGCTATTTCATTAGCGTTTACGCTAGGCCTTGTTGGATGTGGCGGCGGTGGCGATGATAAAGTGGTCGTTGTAGAACCTGTTGTAGCTAAGCCTGACCCTATAAAAGTAGACCCCGTAGAAGTTAACACTATCTCTCTTACTGGTAAGGTTATTGATGGCTATGTATCTGGTGCAATAGTATGGCTAGATATTGATGGCGATGGTACTTTTGATGAGCAAACAGAACCTTCTGTAGTCTCTGAAGAATCGGGTAATTATAGTTTTAATTTTACAGAAGAGCAGGCGCTGTGTGTGCCGTATTCAACTATGTATGTTGATGTACCGGTTGGCGCAATTGACGAGGACTTAGGAGAGGTAACACAAGCGTATCAAATGTCATTTCCGCCCTCAATTGAGGCTTTGACTGATGAAGATATTCGAAATATATCCCCTTTAACAACCGTTATTTGGGAACAGTTGAGCCTTCAATTACAAAAAAGTGGTAACAATAATTTAAGTTGTGATGCACTTAAAGAAAATACTGAGTTACTTGCAAACCTTCAAAGCGAAATAACAAATGTTATGCAAAACTTGGTTGCGCATTATAATTTGTCGACAGAGCAAATTTACTCAGATTTTATTGCCACTAGTGACAGTGATGCTTACGACAGAGCACAAGCAATTGTTAAGGGACTAAAAGCGGCCTATAAATTCAAGCAAGAGCTAGATGCTCAGTTTCCTGATGCAGAAGAAGTAAGAGCAGTTATTTACCAGGACACAGCAAAAGATGCAGAGTATGGATTTGAAAATGCATGGTACCGCGATAAAGTTATTTTTGCAGGCGCTGAACTTATTTATGAGCAAGTAAAGCTTCAAAATACAGACGAACTCGACAAAATTGACGTTATTTTGTCTCGATTGGATTCAACAGATACGCCTTGGGGCGAAGAATCGTTAAATGGAAAATTAACAGTTAGAGACGATGTTTACATTAACGCCGATCGTACTTACCGATGCTCTAGCATTGAGAACGTTAGTTTTGAGCAAAGCAATGTGCTTTATGGCGTTGATAATACAAGCCCATCGGTTAACTTCCCAACAGCAGATGAATGCGTTAGTGCTAATTTAGATACACCGTTCGAGCGAGGTTTTAGCATTAGCTATACTGAGTCAGGATCGTTTTACCAAACTGACTTTGCCTTTAGAGAGGAAAATGCCGACTTTCAAACATTATCTGATTGGGTAAATGTTAAAGACAAAGCTGCTGATTTAGAAACTCAAGATTTAGTTACTGTACTCGCTGCTATGCCTCATAAGTTTGATGACGAAACATCTATTGATGCTAGCTTTTGGCGTAAATATAAAACCACAGATAATGTACGTATTACAAAAACGATTGAAGGGAAATGGTTTAGAGATACCCGCCGAGAAGATGGAACAATGCTGCATGAGTGCGGTGAAAATGGTGTTGACTGGGTGCAATGCGAATAATTTAAAAAGCACTTTAATAAATATTAGCTTAATGCCAGTCAGTTAATAACTGACTGGCATTTTTTTGTTTGAAAAAGCTTACTTTTATGTGCGGTTATAACTGTATACCTGATGAACTTTATTTTCAATCTGTTTTTTACTCGGGTTTACTGTAAAATTACTGGGTTAACATTTGTTAAGCAATGCTTGCAATTGTTATTGCTCATTAAGTATTTAAACTAATTTAAGTAGAGCTTATGATTTTTTATATTAGTGGGTTAAGTTTACTTGTTATTATTTTATGCGTTGCACTTTATGTAATTTACAGCAACGTACATAAAAGTCGGGTAAGAAAATCCAAAGAATACAACGTACTGTTTGATAAAGACACGATAGTGGATGATTTAATCACTCAACTAACAGAAAAAAATCAAACACAAGAAAACCAAGATAAAACAGCTAAAGGTAAAGAAGAAATCCTTGCAACATTTGTTGAGTTACATCGCTCTGGTAGCTTTTGCGCACATTTGAGTGAACAGGAAATTATTTACTTTGTTAAAAAGAAATTAAACATGGAGAGTAATAAAAATGGATAGCGAAAAAGCAGTCCCAGCAGTTAAAAGTGACTCATTTATGAGTCGATTTGGTCGTCGTAATGTAATTGTTGTTTCATCAATTGTTGTTGTATTAGCCGTAATTGCAACCCTTACATCGCAAGTTGTTTCGTGGAATGAAGCAGATGAGCGCTTAGTACATCAATCGGCTTTTACAGGTAACTTAACCGTAATAAATCAAGCCGGCCCTTATTTAAAAGCGTTTGGTACTACATCGGCTTATAAAAAAGTAATTTCGATTAACTTTACGGGCGATGCCGGTGCAACAGCAAGCGCAATTGTACCGCTAATACCAATTCGATTTTTAGACACTACAACGGGTGGCGCACGAGGTGTTTCTCGTTTTAGATTGCCAGGCAATGTACCAGCAGCTGAATCGGGTGCTTTACGTGGCTTACTTAAAATACACGAAGAGTTTGGTTCACAAGAAACATTAATATCTAATTTATTAATGCGTGCAACCACTGAAAATGTAAAAGCGTCGGCGCGTATGATGTCGGTAGAGCAGCATTACTCTGGTGGTAATGGTCAATTAAGCCAAGATTTTGCTGATCAATTAACAAACGGTATTTTTGTTACTGAACAAATTATTAGTACGGGTGAGCGCGATAAATCTGACGATTTGGGTAATTTAAGTAAACAGCAGCGTGTCACTATTAATATTAAGATGGACGATGAGGGTAATACACTGCGTAATGCACCAATTTTAGGCGCTTACGGTATTACAGTAGTTGATGCCAGCATTATTGATATTGACTACGAAAGCAAAGTAAATGCTCGTCTTGAAGCCCAAAAGCAAGCTGCTGCTGATGAAGCGCTAGCGCGTCAAAACCTTAAAAAAGCTGAGCAACAAGCACGTACTGAAGTGGCTTTAGGTGAACAAGCAATTGCTAAGCAACGTGCTGAATCTGAAAAGCTAAAAATTAAAGAGCAAATTGATGCTGAACGAATTAAGGCAAATGCCATTATTTCTGCGCAGCAACGAGTGGCTGTAAAAGCGGAGCTTGCAAAAGAACAAGAAGAGATTTTAAAGCAACAACGCTTAGAAGCATTAGGTATGGACGTTTTAGCTGAGGCTCGTTTAAGAGCTAAGTCTGCTGCACTTGATCCAAAGTATGTATTTGATGAAACGCTAAAAGCAGAAGTGAAAATTCAAACTGCTTTATTTACAAGCTTAGGTAATAGCCGTTTAGTGCCTGAAATTGTAATAGGCGCAGGCCAAGGCGAGCAAAGCAATGGCTCTGAATTTATGCGCTTATTAGCCGCTGACGCTGCATTAAGCCTTAAGAAACGTTTAGAAAAAGATAAAAAATAAATAATTACTAAATATATAAACAATATTGAGGCTTAGCCTTTAAATATTATATAAACAATAAAAACGTTGACCAATAAGCATTGGTCAGCGTTTTTTATTGTGCGTATTTTGCTATTGTACTGTTTAGGTAAGCTTTGTGGCTTATTAAACATGTATTTAGGTAATAAAAGGTAAATAGTGAGCAGTTATGGATTCGAACAGTAATCAGTTTATTTTAGATTTAGGACAAGAGCATATTACCATCCAGCGACGATATGAAGCGTTGGGAGCGTTTAACGATTTTTTGATTGCTGTGTGGTTTTTAATTGGCAGTTTTTTCTTTTTAAATGACTCACTAATAGAAAGTGGCACATGGTTGTTTATAGCGGGCAGTGCTCAATTACTTATAAAACCTGTTTTGAAATTGGTCAGCTTAGTGCATGTTAGTCGGGTATTTCATTCAAATAAAACTCCATAAATAAACACCATAAATACGACTCATGATGAGTTCAGTTATTATGGCTAATAATTTACCAGTATAAGTTATTTAAATATCAAGGATTGAAAAGTGAAAGTACTTAAGTGGATTGCAATTGGAATAGCTACTTTATTAATTATAGGCTTACTAATTCCCGAAAAAATAATGATTCCGGTACAAGGTGCTACAAGTAAAGATTGGAACCAGAATACATTTTGGTATGAGCCTTGGGGTAGGTCGGGTGTGCACAAAGGAATTGATATTTTTGGCACAAAAAATACCCCCGTAGTTGCCTCAACAAGCGGTGTTGTTATATTTGCAGGTGAGTTAACTCGCGGTGGTAAAGTGGTTGCGGTGCTTGGGCCTAAATGGCGCGTGCATTATTTTGCACATTTAAATGACTACTCGGTAAGTACAGGTGATGTGGTAAGCATAAACAGTCAAATTGGCTTACTGGGCGATACCGGAAATGCCGCAGGAAAACAGCCTCATGTGCATTATTCTATTTTATCGTTAGTGCCTATGCCGTGGCTTTTTACAACGCAAAACCAAGGGTGGAAAAAGATGTTTTTTTTAAGCCCACATAAAAAACTCACTGCTAAATAATAGTTTTAGCTGTTAAAACAAGGTGTTTAACAGCTAGGATCCGTTAATAAGCAAGAGGGCATTTAAGCTAAAAATTAGCCTGCAACTGGAGTTTTACCCGCGCGAATATTTTTAATGCTTTTAATAAACATATAAATACAGGTAGTGATTAAACAGCCTGCTAAATAAAACACAATACCGTTTGGTGCATCAGATAAATTTGCGGCGAGCATAGGGCCAAATACCGAGCCAATGCTGTAACTTAAAAGCATAACCTCAGTTGCCGAGACTATTTTTGCCATTGGCAGGGAGTCGCACGCAAGCGTTATAGCAATCGGGTAAAGTGCAAAGCTGCACGCGCCTAGTATTAAGTAGCTCACTATTAATCCTGCTAAAGTGTTTGCTTGTAATATACCCACAGCACCGGCTGCGCCTACTAAACAAAACATACCCATCAATAAGCTTTTTTCAAGCCGAGTAGATAAGTAACTTACGAGCGGCTGTACGACCATGCCACCTAAAATGATAACTGCCATAAGTGTTCCTGTGTACTGAGCTTGATCAGTCTGCGCTGAAATATAAACCGGCATTAAGCCGTAAATAGGGCCCAGTAATAAGCCTGATGCTAAGCATCCGAGCATTGCAGGGTGGCTTAGTGTTTTTATTTCTTTTAGTGGTAGTTTTTCAAGGTGCTGTTTTTCGGGCTGACCTTTGGTTATTAACAAAGGCGCTAAAATAGCTAAAAATAATAACGAGGCTACAAATAAATAAGGCGTTGAACCTTCGGTGCCAAGCGGCCCTATAGCAAGCTGACCTACGGCGCTGCCCCCATAAAGTGAGGTCATGTATAAGCCCAAACGTTTAGCACGCGACTTTGCTGTGTTGGTCATTAATAACCAAGACTCAACAACGACAAACACACCGGCAACAGCAATGCCCGCTACAAACCGAGCAATTAACCAGTTAACGGTATTTGGCAGTGTAAGTTGTGCAAGCACACTTACTATTAATAAACTTAAAAATAATATAAATGCGAATCGATGACCAATTTTTACCACAATGCGCTCTATTGTGGTGGCGCCAATAAGTAAGCCAAAGTAAAAAATGCTCGCAAGCCAAGGTGCTAGGTTTTCATCAAGTTTAAATGCAGGTAACGATAGCGGAATAAGGCTCATTAAAAAGCCTGATGCGATAGCAAAAAATGACAGCCCAATAACGGGTGCTAAAGGGTTGTTAGAGGTGCTTGTGGTGGCTGATTCGGCCATGTGTGTTTATCGACTCATCAAGGTAAATAACCACTGTTTTAGAGTTTGAGAGGTTACTTTAATAATAAAATTTGCGCGAATTTAGAGCCAAATTAAAAATAAGTAAAGTGATATTTTATTAAACAATATAAATAAACTTTAAAACGATCTATTTGGTAAATTATCGGATCTATTATGCTTTTTATTGTAGTGTTTTTATGTAGATATTGTTTTATATTTGTGAGCATTTATTAGGGCGTGTTGATCTTTGTGGATTGAAATTTGTTCAATCTAGGGGCGATTTAATCGCGGCGCGAGGTTTGTAACCTAGCGGGCTAAGTAAAAACCGAGCAACAAAGAGTTAATCGTCCCTAGAAAGAACCCAAAGGGCAGCGCATGTTTGGCATTTATGCTGCGTTATCGCCTATTTATGGGGAATAACCACACTACATAGGCTCTGCCTTGCTTAAATACCAGACAGTCTGCTGCAAAATCAATCACGAAAGGTCAACACGCCCTAATGTTAAACCCTATGTAGAATAGGGTTTAACAGATTTTTAAAGTGATAAAATTAGCACTTATTTGTTTATTGCATTATTAGTGCAAGGTGGTGATATAAACCAATACCAACAATCACATTAAACGGAAAAGTTACACCGAGAGAGCTCAGCATAGCAAGACCAATATCGGCTTTAGGAATTGCCGCTTTTATTGCAGCGGGCGCGGCTATGTAAGAGGCGCTGGCCACTAAACTGCCCAATATAACTACCGAGCCTAATTCTAAATTTAAAAGTGTGCCTACTGCTGTGCCAATCGTGCCTAGAAATAGCGGGGTGACAATAGCAAATACCGCTAGTTTCCAATGTTTCCAGGGGATAGGGCGAAGAGTTTGCGCGGCTACTAAACCCATTTCTAGTAAAAATAATGCCAGTACAACTTTAAAGCTACTTGTTAAAAGACTCGTTACTTGGCTACCTTGCACCGTGCCGTATATCATACCGATAACCACGCCGCCAACGAGTAAAATCACACTTTTGTTCGTGAGAGTTTCATGCCAAAGCGCCTTTAACGACAGCTCATTGTTTTGGCTGTTTTCTTTATCAAGCTTTCGGTAAAGCAATAAACCAACAATGATTGCAGGAAGTTCTAGCATCACTAAATACAGGGTGACTTCTGCGCCTACTACCAACTTAGCTGACTCGGCATAGGCGAGTGCAACAGCAAATGTACCTGCACTCACTGAGCCGTAATGTGCGGCAATACTGGCGCTATTAGCAACAGAGAGTTTAATCACGTATTTTAAAATAGGGTAAAGCATCAGTGGTATAAGTGCGCCAAGTAGCATTACCGATCCCATTTCGGGCAGTAGTTGCCAGCTTAAATTACCGTGCAGCACCATACCGCCTTTTAAGCCGATGGTTAACATGAGCAATAAGCTTAATGTGTCGTAGGTGGCTTTTGGAATGGCCAAGTCCGAGCGTAAAACACCCGCTACTAATCCTAAAATAAAAAACATAACAACAATATCTGGCACTGGCTTTCCTTACTAGGTGGTAAATTAAGTGGCGCTATTGTAGATAAAACTTTGTATAGTAAATAATAAAATAAATACGCGTTACATATAGGTATTTATCTATGGGTCGTTTGCTATGTAGCTATTATTAGATAAAGATTATGAGGTTGGTATGGATTTACGACATATATCGTTTAGGTTGCTAGAAGTATTTATGAGCGTGGTTAAAACGGGTTCAATAAGCGAAACCGCAAGGCGCTTACACCTAACGCAGCCAACGGTATCGCTACAAATAAAGCGATTACAAGAAGCCGTAGGCGAGCCATTACTCCTTATACAACAGCAAAAGTTACACGTGACCGATGCAGGGCTTGAGCTATTTAAAACATGCCAACAGGTGTTTGGGCATTTTGAAGACTACCAAGATTTTTTAACCGAGCTTAATGGTGGTTCGCGCGGCCGTTGTAAAATTGCCATGGTTAATACCGCGCAATATATTCTACCGAAACTGCTTGGACCTTATAGTAATTTATATCCCCATGTTGAGCTCCCGCTTGAGATTGGTAACAGGGCAGAGGTGCTTGATAGGTTTGAGCGAGGGGAGGACGATATTTATGTATTTAGCCACCCGCCGTCGCTTGAACACGCACAAGCTGCGCGCTTTTTGCATAATCCACTTGAATTTATAGTGCCGTTAAACCACCCGTTAGCTCATGTAAAAGCCGTTAAATTAACTGATTTAATGCAGTATCGCTTTTTACTTCGAGAAAATGGCTCAGCAACACGTATGTTATTTGAAAGCGAGTTGCAAAGCCGAGGCTTAGTACTGAGCGATAGCGTGCAAATGGCAAGTAATGAAGCAATACGAGTCGCGGTCGCATCGGGGATGGGCATTGCGGTTTTATCACGCCATGTACTTGCAACAGACGATACTAGTTTTAAAATTTTAAACGTAACCGATGCCCATTTAGCGAGTCATTGGTATTTTGTAATGCGAACAGACAGGCACATATCGCATGCTGCACGTAACTTTTTAAAGTTTGCGCAGCAGCACGTAGAGCAATATTTAGATACGCAGTGGGTGCGTAACGAGTTACATAACTTAGATTTAAACTAGATTTAAACTAGATTTAAATTAGGTTTAAAGTTAATTAATATCGGGTGTAGAGTCTCTTAAAATAAGCTTTGGCTGAAACACGTGCTTTACTGTTATGCCGCTTTTTTTGTAAATGTCTTTAAGCACTAAGTTAGCCGCAGCTCGGCCCATTTCGGGAACTGGGTTATCTATTGTAGTCAGTGTTGGGTAGAGGTAATTGGTAAAAATTACGTTATCGAACCCAATAATGGCTAAATCTTTTGGCAGGTTAAAACCGTGTTCGCGGGCGTATTTCATAGCACCCGATGCCATTTCGTCATTGGCGCATACAAGCGCGGTTATTTGCGCTTTATTTTGAATAAAATGCCTTAAGCCGTCGCTTCCGCCGGTTTCTTTAAAGTCGCCTATGTAAAATAGCTTTTCGTCAAAGGTTAGGTTGTACTCTGCTAGGGCTTGTTTGTGACCTTTTAAACGGTTTGACGCGTCTTCTTTAAACTGCGGGCCTGCTATGTACGCAATGTTTTTATGGCCTTTGTTGATCATGGCTTTAGTGGCTAAGTAGCCGCCCATTACGTTGTCGAGGCTAATGCAGTTTTCTTCAATTTCTTTAACGTAGCGGCTCATTAAGTAAATAGGGGTTTTACCTTTACTTAACTCAATTAGGTACTCGTTTGATACAGCTTCTACGTGGGCAATAATAGCGTCGCAATTACGGCCTATTAAAAACTCAAAGCCGCTTTTTTCTTTTTTCTCGTCACTGTGCCCAGGCGTAATAATAACGTGTTTACCCGCTATACGAAGGTGCTCTTCAATGGCTGACATCATTTGACCAAAAAACGGACCATCCAACTCAGAAACTAAAATACCGACGCTGTTTGTAGTGCTAGACGCCAAAGAGCGTGCAATAGAACTTGGCTGATAGCCTAGCTCTTTCATTGCTTCTAATACCTTTTTTTTAGTTTTTTTGCTTACGTAATCGTTGTCGTTAAGTACCCTTGAAACAGTTGATAAAGACACACCTGCCATTTCTGATACTTGATAAATTGTCGCCATTGATGTCCTAGCTTATATGTGTTTTTACTCGCGCTTTATAAAAATATAAAGCGCGAAGAATCATTAAAAGTTAATTTACACATTACTGCGTCTAATTGCTAAGTCTTCTGTTATTTTTTGCGTCATCGCTGAAGTAAGCGGATAAATAAGCATCAATGCGGCACCTAAAAAAGCAAATGCGGCAGGTATCCAGCTCATAAGTAACTGCATACCAGGTAGGGCTTGCGTAATTGTTAGCTCATCCATACCGTTATAGCCGTAGCCTGCAAGTACCACTAATACTAATGCACCTGCAAAACCACCACCGGTTTTTTGCACAAATGTACCCGCAGAATAAATAAGGCCTGTAGCGCGGCGTTTGTTTTTCCACTCTGAATAATCGGCTGAATCACCAAGCATACTAAAAAATAATGTTGGCATCATCGCGGCAAAAAATTCAGCAGCGCAACCAAAGGTAAATACAGCAACTAGGTTATCGCTAGACACCCAGTAAAATGCAGTAGTGAGTATGCCGCTTAGCATTAATGATGCTATAAATAGGTTTCGTTTACCCATAATTTCGGCCAGTTTACCTGTGGCAAGTGCGCCAAATATAGATACAACCAACAAAGCAATAAAGTATTGCCCAGCCATGAGTTCATTAGCTACGTGGTACTTAAAGTAGTACGCAATTACACCGTATTTTATGCCATTAAACATCATGGTTAAAAAACCAATGCCGAGTAACACCAACCAAGGCTTGTTGGTCAGAAGATCAACCATGTCGCGTTGTGATCCCGTTAAGCTTTGCTTATCTTTATTGAGTAATTTTTTAATAACGAATGTCATTGCAGCCATAACAAGGGCAAAAAATACGCCACTGTATAAATCGCGGTAATAAAAAAACAGGGTGGTCGCAAGCAAAGGTAGGATTATAAATGGCAGGCTTTTGGTTAAATCAAACAACTCTGATTTTAAATTGCCTTCATTTGAGGCGTGCGGTGTTACACGCTCTTTGGTAGTCGCAAACGTTATAATCATTAAAATAATAAGTAAGCTGGCAAATAAGTACATAGTAAGCTGATAGCCTTTGGCATCGTCGCCGCCACCAAAAAATGCCACTAGCTCAGGTAAAAAACCCATAACCAATAAGCCACCAGTAAACGCACCTGCAAACCTAAAACCAGAGAGCTTTGTGCGCTCTGTATCGTCTGGTGTCATTACGCCCATAAGTGCCGAGTAGGGCACGTTACTTACGGTGTAAGCAAGCGTTAAACCTATATAAGTTACGTAGGCATAAATAAGTTTGTTGGTGGTGCTAAAGTCGGGTGTAGTAAAACACAACACCATAAACAAGCCCAAAAACGGTGCCGAGTAGAGTATCCACGGTCGAAACTTACCAAAGCGCGACTGCGTTCTGTCGGCAATCATACCCATAATAATGTCGGTTACGCCATCAGACAGCCTTACAACCAAAAACAACATGGCAGCGGCGGCTGCCGATATGCCAAATGTATCGGTGTAAAACACCGCTAAATAAGCAAGCGCGCCGCGCCATACTAAGTTAGCGCCGGCATCGCCCATGGCGTAACCGACTTTTTCGTATAAAGGGAGTTTGTTCACAGTGTGTGTTCTTATTGTTATAAGCCGATAAATTATCGGCTTGTTATTAGTTTACTGTACGCTTTACCGCTGGCTTTAACAGTTCGTTTTTGTGTGTTGTAGTCTACGTGTACTATTCCAAAACGCTTTAAATATCCTTCTGCCCATTCAAAGTTATCCATTAGGCTCCACGCAAAGTAACCATCTACTTTAACGCCTTGCTCGGTTGCGTTATGTAGGGCATTTAAATGCTCGTGGTAATATTCAATACGGTCGATATCTTTTACTTCACCGTCTTTAAATTCGTCAGCCATGGCTGCGCCGTTTTCGGTAATATAAATAGGCGGTAGGGTGTATTTTTCGTTTAACGATACAAGTAATTCTGTAAGCGCTTTGGGATAAATTTCCCAGCCAATATCGGTCATTGGCGCTTTATGTGGCAGCTCATGGTAAAAGTCGGTTTCGCTTGCTTGATAATGCATGCGGGTATAAAAGTTAACCCCTAGGTAATCTAGCGGTTGAGCAATTATTTCCATGTCGCCATCTAAAATATCTGGGCGGTGGGCTTTAGGTAACTGCTTAATAATATCAGGGTATTTACCTTGCATTACAGGTTGCATGTACCATTGGTTTATATAGTCATCAGCAAATGCAGTGGCTTTTAAATCGTCTTCACTTTGGGTAACGGAGTAACAAGGCGTAAAGTTAAGTACAATACCGTTTAGCGTATTTGGGCTATTTTTAGCAAGTACTTGCATAGCTAAACCGTGACCTAGTAATAAGTGGTGCGCGGCTTTACGACCAAATTCACGACCTACAATGCCAGGCGCATGTACGCCAATTTCGTAACCTAAGTAAGAGCTACAAAACGGTTCGTTTAAGGTGGCGTAAGAGTGCACACGTTCCCCAAATGCTTTGGTAATTAAATCTGCGTAATGGGCAAATTCGTAAGCGGTGTTACGGTTTAGCCAGCCACCTTCGTCTTCAATGTGTTGTGGTAAATCCCAGTGGTATAGCGTTACAAAAGCTTTAATGTTACGGCGTTTTAATTCATCTAAAATGTCGGTATAAAACTTAACGCCTGTCGGGTTTAAGTGACCGCTTTTAGTCATTATGCGTGGCCACGAAATCGAGAGTCTGTAAGCGTCTACACCTAATGACTCAATTAAGTTTATATCGTCTTTCCAGCGAGTGTAGTGCTCGCAGGCTACATCGCCATTTGAATTATCGACTATTTTGCCTTCTTTACTGCAAAAGGTATCCCAAATACATGGCAAGCGATCAGCTGCGCCGCCTTCAATTTGAAATGAGGCCGTAGCTACACCATAGGTAAAATTTTTGGCTAAAAGTGGTGAGCCACTAGGTAAAGATAATTGTTTCATTAAGAGAAAACCTCTGCTTCTTTGTAGTAAATTTTGCTTTTATTTATAGTTTATAAATTGCATTGATGGAAGCGCTTCCATATTTAATTTGATTAATCACTAAGGATGGTATTTAATAACTTTGAGGAAGCGCTTCCATATTTAGATTAGTGGCTATTGTTAAACAGGTCAATAGTTAAATTTAAATAACAAATAGGCGTTTCACAAAAACACACTGATACAACACAGGGCTATAAAAATGAAAAAAAGCTTAAACACTAAAAGGTTACACATGCTCCCCATTTTAATAGGAGGATTGTGCGTTTTAAGTGCGTGTAATAAACAAGAGGTTAACGCTAATAATAGCCAAGACGCCTTAGCCAAAAAGGCTGAGCATGAGCAAGGTGATTTATCACTTTGGCCAACGCTTAAAAGTAAGGTAGTGAAAACGCCTGAAATTGAAAATACGATTGCACAGTATTTAAAAACAATGACGCTTGAGCAAAAAGTAGCGCAGATGATCCAACCTGAAATTCGCGATATAACTGCTGCAGACATGCGCAAATATGGTTTTGGTTCGTATTTAAATGGCGGTGGCTCGTTCCCGAATGCTAATAAGCATGCAACGCCTGCAGATTGGATAACGCTTGCTGAAAGCATGTATCAGGCATCAGTTGATGACTCAATTGATGGCAGTAAAATTCCAACCATGTGGGGCACTGATGCAGTACATGGCCATAATAATGTGATTGGGGCGACGTTATTCCCGCACAATATTGGTTTAGGTGCTGCTAATAACCCCGCATTAATTGAGCGCATTGCAGCAGCTACTGCAATAGAGGTAATGGCAACAGGGATAGATTGGGTATTTGCACCGACTGTTGCGGTTGTGCGCGACGACCGATGGGGCAGAACGTACGAAGGCTACTCAGAAGACCCTGCAATTGTACGTGAGTATTCAGCCGCAATTGTAAACGGATTGCAAGGCAGAGCCGATGAAGACTTTTTAAGTGATAAACGCGTAATTAGTACCGTTAAGCACTTTTTAGGCGATGGCGGCACAGTAGATGGTGACGATCAAGGTGACAACATTGATAGCGAAGAGGTGTTATATAATATTCATGCGCAAGGTTATATAGGTGGCTTAACCGCAGGTAGTCAGTCGGTTATGGCATCGTTTAATAGCTGGAATGGTAAAAAAAATCACGGCAATAAATACCTACTTACTGATGTGTTAAAAACAAAAATGGGTTTTGATGGCTTTGTTGTAGGAGATTGGAACGGACACGGACAAGTTGCAGGCTGTACAAATGAAAGTTGCCCGCAGGCTGTTAATGCGGGGCTTGATATTTTTATGGTGCCAACGGGTGCATGGAAACCACTTTATGAAAATACAATTAAACAAGTAAAAGCGGGCACAATAACAATGGCGCGAATAGATGACGCCGTGGCACGTATTTTACGCGTTAAATTACGCGCGGGTTTATTTGATAAACCAAGCCCTGCAAATCGAAAATATTCAGGTAAATTAGAACTAATAGGTGCGCCAGCACATCGCGATATTGCCCGCCAAGCGGTACAAGAGTCGTTAGTACTGCTTAAAAACAACAACCATTTATTACCGCTTAACCCATCAAGCAACATACTTATAGCAGGCGATGCGGCCGATAACATAGGCAAGCAATCGGGTGGTTGGAGTATTACGTGGCAGGGAACTAATAATCAAAATGCAGATTTCCCTGGAGCAACGTCTATTTATGCGGGGCTAAAAACGCAAATAGAGGCTGCTGGCGGTAACGCTATTTTAAGCCCAACGGGTGAATTTAATACCAAACCCGATGTAGCCATTGTTGTATTTGGTGAAGAACCATACGCAGAGGGGCATGGCGATAAAGACAACCTTGAGTTTGAACGTAACAATAAACGCTCTCTTAAAATATTAAAAACATTAAAGCAGCAAGGTATTGCGGTGGTATCGGTGTTTATATCGGGCAGACCAATGTGGGTTAACAGCGAGCTAAACGCGTCAGATGCATTTGTAGCAGCATGGCTTCCTGGCACTGAAGGACAAGGCATTGCAGATGTTTTACTAGCGGATGCAAGTGGGCAGGTACAATACGACTTTAAAGGTAAGTTGTCGTTCTCGTGGCCTAAATCGCCACTTCAAACCGCAGTAAATAAGGGCGATGCTGATTACTCGCCATTATTACCCTATGGCTTTGGCTTAACGTATAAAGATGAAAGTACGCTTGGCAATAATCTAAATGAAGACTCAGGTGTTGATATTAGTAACCTTGCGCCGCTATCTATATTTAATGGCAGTTTTAAAACACCGTGGCGTTTGTTTTTAAATTCAAACAGCGAGCAGCACCAAGTAGCAAGTAACAGTGTAAAGCTCGGCGGCATTACTTATCGCACTGAAGACAAAGCGATTCAAGAAGATGCGATGCAATTTAATTTTGATGGCACTGCAGCCAGCTATATCGAAATTAATAGTAACTTTACCGAAGACAAAGTGGCCTACATTGAAGCAAATTCGGCCCTTAGCTTTAGCTATAAAGTAAACCAAATACCTAGCTCACAGACATACCTTGCAATGAAGTGCGAACAAGGCTGTGGTGGTGAGCTTGATATTACCAATGAGCTTAAAAATGCTGATTTAAATACATGGCAAACCATGAGTATAGATTTAACGTGTTTTGCTAAAAAGGGCGTTGATTTTGCCAGAGTAACCAGCCCTTTTATTATTAAAACGGCAGGAGAGCTTAGTGTTTCAGTTGCAGATATTAGCTTTGAACCACAAAGCGCTAAAAGCGCCGTGGTTAAGTGTGAATAATAAAACGTAAAAGTTGTTGTGTGTACCCAAAGCCCTAAGGGCGTGTTTATCTTTGTGGATTGAAATTTGTTCAATCTAGGGGTAATTTAATCGCGGCGCGAGGTTTGTAACCTAGTGGGCTAAGTAAAAACCGAGCAACAAAGAGTAAATTGCCCCTAGGCAGAACCCTACGGGCAGCGCATGTTTGGCATTTATGCTACGTTATCGCCTATTTATGGGGAATAACCACACTACATAGGCTCTGCCTTGCCTAAAAACCAAACATACTGCTGCAAATTCAACCACCAAAGAACAACACGCCCTAGTAAGGGCTTTTTTTATAAAAAATATTTATGCTGGGCAATACTGTTTTAAAAACTCATGATGAGATGGTAATTGGCTTACGCGTTGCTCTATTTGTTGCTTAATACCGTGTAAAAAACGGGTGAGTTCTTCATCGCTCATCATGCTGGCTATTAAGTGATGTTGATTAGGCTCAATGCCTTGACCAAGCATAACTTGTACCCACGAATCGACTCTAAAAATATCGCCATCGTCTAAAAACACACGGCCGGTTTGTTTAAACAAATCAATTTTATGCTGAAGTGTTTTTGGCACCTCCATCGCACTACAGTGTTGCCAAAACTCGCTGTCATCGCGATTAGTTACTTTGTAGTGCAGCACAATAAAGTCGCGAATATTTTCAATTTCGCTTTTAAGTTGTTTGTTGTATTCGTCAATTGCGTGATTGGTAATGCCATTAAACGGAAATAAACGCATAAAGCGAATAATACCCGACATAATTAAGTGAATGCTGGTGGACTCAAGTGGCTCTACAAAACCGCTAGCGAGGCCAAGGGCTAAGCAGTTTTTATTCCAGCCCTTTAAGCGCCGCCCTGTTTTAAATTTAATAATACGCGGCTCTGTAAGCGCCTCGCCCTCAATGTTATTTAATAATAGCGCTTTGGCTTGTTCGTCATCCATATATTGGCTGCAATAAACTAATCCGTTGCCTACACGGTTTTGCAGCGGTATACGCCATTGCCAGCCGCTTTTGTGGGCAATAGAGCGGGTAAGTGGCAATACGGTATCGCTGGTTGATTTTGTTTGCACGGCAATCGCGCTGTTACACGGTAGTAAATGCGACCAGTCTTCGTAGCCAGTATGCAATGCTTGCTCTATTAATAAGCCTCTAAAGCCGGTGCAATCAATAAAAAAGTCGCCGTTAATGTGCTCGCCATTATTTAAAGTAAGTGATTCTATATGGCCCGTTTTAGTGTTTTTTACTACTTTTTGTATTTTACCTTCAATGCGTTTTACACCTAATGGCTCTGAAAATTCACGCAAAAACTGCGCGTAACGCGTAGCATCCATATGGTAAGCATAGTTAATGGGGTTTTGCTGATTAAACGCAAATTTACCGCTTTTAGCCGCTTGCAGCTCGTAGCAGTAATCGCCAAATGGGTTGTTTATTCCTAAAGTTTTACCTTGCAGCCAAAAGTGATGAAATTCACCCGCCCAACATTCTTTGCCCGTTGCGCCAAATGAGTGAATATAATGCGTGTTTTCATCGCCCCAGTTTTCAAAGCTAATACCGAGTTTAAAACTGGCTTGAGTGGCTTTCATAAATGCTTGCTCGTTTATACCCAGCAATTTATGAAATGTACGAATAGGCGGAATTGTTGCTTCGCCAACACCTACAGTGCCAATATCGTCAGATTCAACAAGGGTTATGTTTATATTGTTACCAACTAGTTTAGCAAGTGCCGCTGCGGCCATCCAACCTGCAGTGCCGCCTCCAGCAATTACTACGTTTTTAACAGCGTTTGTTTTAGTCATTATGTGGCTGCCCATTATTTTGATAAAAGATGATTTAAAAGCGCGCGATTACTTGGCAGTCCGTCTAAGCACTGTGCTATTTTTTCGCGGTTTTGCTGATAATAGTAATCCCCAGCACGTGGGTCGTTAAATGTATTTTGTGTAGATACTGTTTGTGTATTAAAGCCCATGCCATATAAAACGTATTGATAACTGCTTGATGAAAACACTTCTTCGTTTTCAATAAAATCAAAGCGGCTAGGGGGTTGAAATTGCCAAAGTTTAAGTAAGTTTTGCAGGCGCTCGGGCGCGGTATTTAAATTACTAATATCTTGCCAATAAGGAGTGTCGTCGCGCTCGCTTAGCACATAATGAAGTTTTAAAAACTCAATAACGCGCTGCCAACGAGTACTAAAACGATCATTAAAGCGTGTTTCAAGCTGGCTCATGTGGGTGCGGTTTTGCGGGAGTTGCTCGCTTATCATGCTAATTGAAAGCTCAACCATGGCAAGTGCTGACGCTTCAAGAGGCTCTAAAAAGCCAGCTGACATACCTACGGCAACACAGTTTTTAATCCAAAATTTTTGCCTGTAACCAGGGCTAAATTTTAATACGCGGTAGGTAAGTTGCTCAGCTTGTTGCTCACTGGTACTTTTAGCTATGTAGCTTTTTAGAGTATTTGTTGCGCTTTCATCGCTTTGATATTTACTACTAAATACATAACCTGTACCACGGCGTGTTGGCAGGGCTATATCCCAAACCCAGCCGTTACTTTGCGCTGTAGATAGCGTAGCAGAGGCAATTGGCTGATCGGCGTGTGCATTAGGTATTTGCGCCGCAACAGCGCTGTTATTAAATAAAATATGATCTTGCGCTATAAACTCACTATTAAAATGCTCACCAATTAAACGAGCACGAGAGCCTGAGCAATCTATAAATAAATCACCTGTTATATCGCCATTATTATTTGTTTTTAATGAAGCAATATAGCCATGCTCGTCGTTAATAACCTCGGTTACATCGTCGATAATATGTGTAACGTTTAGGTTTTTAACGCAGTAATTTTTTAAAAACTCAGCAAATTTACCCGCATCTAAATGATAGCCATAGTTGGTGACCGCTGCATATTCGGGTGTTTGTAATTGCTTTGGTGCAAGTGCTGCTTGGCATACAAAGCTTTGCATATTAACAACGTCGGCAAATTTTTGATCAGGTGC
Organism: Pseudoalteromonas sp. RB2-MNA-CIBAN-0110; assembly: GCF_040309305.1. Classification (NCBI taxonomy): domain Bacteria; kingdom Pseudomonadati; phylum Pseudomonadota; class Gammaproteobacteria; order Alteromonadales; family Pseudoalteromonadaceae; genus Pseudoalteromonas; species Pseudoalteromonas sp. RB2-MNA-CIBAN-0110. The sequence goes on from NZ_JBEOOQ010000044.1 coordinate 32,195, forward strand.
AATACGTTGCCAACTGGCGTGTAAATTAGTGTGCTCGTAGCCTTGTGGATTCATAAAAGGGTGGTAGTAGTTTTCTCCCTCGCTGAGGTTTCGCCAATTTATAAATTTAGAACCTTGCTTAAATGATGCGTCGCACTGGGTTATAAAATCACTTTCTTTAATGCCAATGCGCTGTAGGGTGTTGCGCATTGACGGCCACGTGCCTTCGCCCACACCCAATATAGGCACATTTGCCGACTCCACTAACGTTACATTAAGGTGCGGGTGTTCGGCGGCTAATAAGCCTGCGCTTAGCCAGCCGGCAGTACCACCACCTAAAACGACTATTTTTGTTATTGGTTTGGTCATGAGTTAACACCCTAAAGTTGATAACATTTAAACTAGCATTAATACTGTTTTAAATACAAAAAAGCCGCTAGTAAAAACTAACGGCTTTACTTTGTATTACCTTTAGAAGTTGTAACGCATACCAATATTGTAACGTGCGCCTAGCTGTTGTAGGTTCCACAATTGAACTGACGTACGGCCATGTTCGCGGCTGTTTTGTTCAGTAATATTAAGGCCTTCAACAAAAAACGATAGTTGCTCGCTGTAGTTGTACGCAACATTAAAGTCGATTTGATAATATTCTTCAGTAAAGCCTGGCTCATTTACGTATCGAGCTGCGCTATTTAAAAACTTATCACGCCAGTTGTAAGCAATACGTGCTTGAAAATCGTCGTTTTCGTACATTGCAATAAAGTTAGCTGTATCGCTTAAACCCACTAATGCAAATTGTGTTGTAGTAGGGTCAGCGTTTACATCAAAGTCGATGTCGCCATTAACTGTGGTGTAGTTTGCTTGCACCCCAAAACCGCTTTCACCAAAAAAGTGCTGAAAGGCAATTTCAAAACCATCAATAGTCGCATTTTTATTGTTGGTAGGTACTTGCGCTGTAAATTCTAGTAATGGGTCATCGCTGTTAGCAATTACATCGTAAGCGGCTTCAAATTCTTCGTAGGTCATAGAGTCAAAATCAACGTTGTTTTCTGTTGCGGCAACCATTTGAAATAAGTTTGAATCGGTTACTGCAAGTCCGCGAGATTCTAGCTCAGCAATGGCAGCTTGAGCGCGAGGGCCCGCTGTTGCATCGCGTAATCCGTAGTAGTTTTGCGTCATGGGTGTTAAACCAATAAAGTTTTCGATGTCTTTAGTGTAATAACCTACCGACACATAACTTGTTTCTGCAAAGTACCACTCAGCCGATACATCAATATTATCTGATTCAAGCGGCACTAAACCAGGGTTACCCGTTGACGCAGTAGCCGGTGAAGAACCCGCTAAAAGAGTAGGGGCACCCGGTACACCAACAGTCGCTGCTGAACTTAAGTTGTCGTAAGTTGGGCGAGCAATTGTAGTGCTATAAGAAAAACGCGCTTTTACGTTTTCAATTACTTCTATGTCAAAGTCAAAGCTTGGTAAAAAGTGATCGTAGCTAGATTTAAGCGTGAAATCTTCTTTATCTGAGCCAAAGCGAACGTTAAAGTCGTTATTACCTTCCCATGCTACTGCGTTAGGTAAATCGATATTAGCCGTTGAGGTAATGTCAGTAGACTCTTGGCGTGCGCCAATCACAATGTTGTATGGCATATCGCCAATGTAGCCGTTGTAAGTAAATTGCACAAACGCTGCGGTTATGTCTTCTTCAATGGTGCGGTTAGTTGCAAATGCGCCATCGGCTGCAAAGTTAAAGCCGTATTCTTCACCTGCCCAGTAACCAATTTGCGATGCGCTGCCGGTATAACCTTGGTTGAACGAGCCCGATGTATCGTAGTCGTCAAACTCAGCTAAAAAGTTTGTTGGGTTTAGGTAGCCATCAGGTAGCTCGCCTGGGTTTTCTATCCCCCAGTTACCCATTGTATTACGTGTAAGTGATTGCAGTGAATGGCTTTCCATAGAGCGAGACTCTATACCAAAGTCAATTGCGCCGTTTTCAATTTCGTATTTACCATGGATTCTAAATTCTGTGATTTCAGACTCTTGGCGAGCAAAGTTAGAATCTAAAATAGACGTACCCACATCAGAGGCATCTAACGTGTTATTACAATTTAGGTTGTCTCGGCGGCAATCATCAAAATCGATACTCATTGATGGAAGCTCACGGCTAAAATCAACTTCTTGTGCGTTAACTACGTTTGCGCCCAAGCCTGCGTTTACCCAGCTGCCGTAAGGTGCATCTGGTTTGCTAGTGGCTTTTGAATTGTGCGCATCAAACATAAAGCTCAATTCTGAATTGAAATAGTATTCAACGTTTAAACCAATAGAATCGTTTTGATTAACCTGGTTTAGCTCTTGAAACGCTAAACCTAAATCGCGTGTTTGCTGATCGCGACGTTCTTCTCGGTAGTAAATAGGGGTTTTTACCGTGTTATCGTCAAATGTTAGCGCGCTTTTGTAGTTATCCATCCATATTGATTGCTCAGCACGGGCTTCGAACAAGTCTTGCTTAGAGTACGTGTAATCAAGCGTGGCTGTTAAATCGTCAATTGGGCTGTACTGCAGCGTTAATTGTGCGTTTGTACGAGTACGTTCTCTGTCGGCAATGGTGTAGCGCAAATCTGATGGCATTGAATAAAGCTGGCCAACAGCGGGTGCATTAGTTAAAACAATATCGTCTGCAGCTTGTGGGATTGTGCCGTCAAAAGCAGATGTATTCCATTGATTTACAAACGCACCTGTTGATGAGCTATCGCGCTGTTGCATGCTTGCAGTTAACGAGGCACCAAATTTAGCTTCACTGTCGGTCCAGCTAATTAAGCCCGAAAGCTCAGGTGTTATGTCATCACCAACGCGGTTTGTTGAGTCGTGTAATGCTTTTACGCCAATGCTTGAAACAAAGCCTGGATTGTCGAGTGGGCGAGCCGTATTAATATTAATTGTTGCGCCAATACCACCTGATGCAATACTTGCTTTACCTGTTTTGTATACTTCAACCGATTTAACGCTATCAGACGCTAAGTTTGCAAAGTCAAAAGCACGAGAGCTGGGTGTACCACCGCCTGAAGGCAATGAAGCTGCCGGCATAGTACGACCGTTTAGGGTTACCATATTGTAGTCGGGACCAAAACCACGAACCGTTACTTTAGAGCCTTCACCATTTGAACGATCAATCGACACGCCCGTAATACGCTGTAGCGACTCGGCTAAGTTGGTATCGGGGAATTTACCAATATCTTCAGCTGATATAGCATCTACAACACCTGCGGCGTCGCGTTTTAATCGAGTTGACTCTTTAATACTGCTTTTAAAACCAGTAACTTGAATTACTTCAACATCTGTATTTGCTTCTTGTGCATATACAGGTAAAGAGATTGATGCGCCTAAAATCAGAGATAGGCTGGTCGCTATCTTTGTTTTTCTTACAATATGGTTGGACATTCGGTTTCCCTCGCACTTTTATCATTATTATTAACAGCTGTATGGGGCTGTTATTGTGTAATTATAAACATTGTCAAATGTATGGAAGCGCTTCCAGAAAAGTTTATTTTACTGAGCTTTGTGGAAGCGCTTCCAGAAATGCTAGTTTAAATTTTAAATAGGGTCAACTATTGTTTTAATAAAATGAGACTAAATTGTTTTTAAAATGTATGTTTTTTAGATTTAATTTTATTTAAATTATAAATTACAAGTAGTTATAAAAAGCCGTTTTAAATAGTTGTGTAACAACATTTTATTATAAGAAAACCGATTATTGATTCATTTAGTTATTTGAACACTTTTATAAGGTGTTTAAATCAGCTTTTAGTAAGGGCTAAAATTAATAAGTAGGCCGTTGGTCACTCAACTAGGACAAAACTTAAATTACTTATTACACTCAGCCATAGACTCAACTTAAAACACTATTTATAGGTATTAATAATTATGAGCAATGTAAAACAAGGATTAGCTGCAACCGTTTTAATTATGGCGTCGTTTAGTAGTATTGGCGCGCAGCAATGTAGTGATGTAAGTTTGCAAATTTTAGGCTCGGGTGGCCCTGAGCTTGACGATGGTCGCGCAGCAACAAGTTACCTTATATGGCACGAAAATAAAGCCAGAGTGTTAGTTGACGTAGGCTCTGGTGCCAGTATTGGGTTTGATAAAGCAGGTGCAAAATTTAGTGATGTTGATGCCATTTTATTAAGCCATTTACACACTGATCATGCTGGCGATTTACCTAGTTTTATAAAAGGCAGTTACTTTACATCACGCGATAAAGCACTTGCGATATTTGGCCCCCAGGGCAACCGTGTAATGGCTTCTACTAACGAATATGCACAAGCGTTACTAGGTAAGCAGGGCGCATTTAGATACTTAAGTGATTACGTAGAAGGTAATGAAAACTACAAATTAGATATTCGTTCTGTTGCACCAACAAAACAAAATGAATTTAAACAATCACTACAAAGTGATTTGACTGTTAATGCAATGACAGTTAACCATGGACCTATTCCGGCTTTAGCGTGGAAAGTGAGTATAGCAGGATGCGAACTTGTGTTTGCAGGCGACATGACCGACAAGTTCGGCACATTTACTGACTTTGCTAAAAATGCCGATGTAGTGGTTATGCACAACGCAATTGATGAAAACGCATCGGGCGGGGCTAAAAATTTACACATTACCCCAAGTCAAATCACTAAGGTATTAATTGAGGCTGCACCTAAAACGGCGGTTCTATCTCATTTTATGAATCGGTCATTAAAAAATCAGCAATTGTTTAAAAAATCGTTAATTAAATCACTAAAAAGTAACGTAGTTTTTGCAGAAGATGGTTTAAAAATAAACTTATAAAGTATTGCGCATAAGAGTGTTGCGGGCCGCTAGTTTTATCGCTATTTTAAAGGCTCTCTCATAGATGGATTTTATTATGCGCATTAAATTTTTAGCGAGCTTTTATTCTTTCTTCTTGTTTGCACTGTTTGGTTGCGACGACCAAAGCATGGCAATGCAAGATAGCCCTCAGCTAAATAGTAATGCAAGTAACTTACCCTCTAATCTCAAAGAAAACACACCTCCAGCAGCTCAAACAAACGAACCCGCTTTAGTGGTCGGTATGCTAGCAACACATTGTAAAAGTAATGAAGCAGCCTACATTAACGCAAAAATGCATAAAGTTGTGCGTAACCCAGATGAAAGTACAGCCTACAAGTTAGAGCCTACCGATAAAGTGCTTTCTATTTGTGTTGCAAAAGATGACTCATCGCTTAGTTATCGATTTGGTAGAGTTAATGACATAGGGCTTGAAAAAGAAGCAACACCAGATGCACCATTTGGTAGTTACTACAGGCAAGTAGGGCGTATTGGCGAGAGTATTTTATTTTTTAGTAACGGCGAATATCATTATTATATTATTAACTCAGGCGGTATGGGCAGCGGTGTAACCGTTAATGTTTATAAAAACGATACATTAATAACTGAGCTGTTTTCGGGTAATGATCCTTACGATGATTTTGTTATAGCAACCGATTTAAATTTCCCTAAAAAATTGGTTATCGAAAAACAGCCATTTAATAAGCAAATGCAGTAAATAATGACTCCACAGCAGCAAAACGTTATAGAGCAAGGGCATTGGTTTAAAAACCGTAGCGCTTATTTAAAAAGCTTTTTATTAACGCAGGGCAAAACGCTCTCGCTAAAAGCTCAGCAATCATTATTTTTGCGAGGTGATAAGCACGATGGAATTTATGCCGTACTTAGCGGCGTGGTGCGTATTAGTGGCGTAAGTAACGAAGGCAAAGAAGCCGTATTGAGCTTTATTGATTCATCATTGTGGTTTGGCGAAGTTACCTTGTTTGATGGTGGCCTGCGTACTCATGACGTATATGCACAAACTGATGTTGTGCTTTTTTACGTTCCCCAACGCGAGCTTGAACAGCTATTAAACGAACAGCCACAATATTGGCAAGAGTTTGGTTTATTGCTGGCACAAAAGTTACGCCTAATGTTTACCTCAATGGAAGATCACGCATTACTAAGTGCTGAGCAAAAAGTATGCAATCGACTTTTAATGCTCAGCGAGCATACAGAGGACTTAACACCACTTGTTTTATCTCAGCAGCAACTTGCTGATATGACCTACCTAACGCGCCAAACTATTAATCAAATACTGCAACAGCTTGTTAGCCTACAAGCCATTAGTTTGGGGTATCAACGCATAACTGTTTTAGATAAACAAAAGTTACAGGCGCGTGCTACACAGGCTTAAATAGAGGCTGTTTTATTTAGTTGGAACCAAAATTGCTATAGATAATGTAACGCAACAATGGATTTGAGCTAATGACTACAATAACCTTTAAAAATCAATATAGTAATTATAACTCTCCTACAGTAAATAAAGCGGCAGGTCCAAGCGAAGTTGCGGCAACTAATGTCCTTCCTAATGAAAAAACAAGTGATGCTAAAGGCATTACCTCAGCCCCTAAAGAACCAACGTTTTTAGAAAGTGCTCAAGAAGCGTTGGTTTATCAGCGCTTAGGTGTAAACAAAAACAAAATAGACGAGCTAAAAGCGACAATAGAAGAGCTCATTAAAGAACAGCAAAGTGAGGGCGCAGACCCTAGCGCAATTGCTGATAAAATAGAGGAACTTCAAAAAATGCTTGAGCAAGAGTATCAAAAAGGGCGCGAGCGAACGGATATGCAAGGTGAGCATGAGCCGGGTAAAATAATTTCTGCATTTGTTTAATTTACAAAATGTCGGATACCTGACATTGTTGTTGTGTCTACTTTTGCTAAAGTAAGTTTTATATATAAAAATAAAGGCAAAACAATGAAAACACTTCAACAGCAACTTGGTAAATATGGTTTGTATCATCGTTCTAAACGTAATGTACTAACGCACTTTATTGGTATTCCGCTCATTGTATTTGCAGCGTTGTGTTTACTAGCGCGCATTCAAATACCCCTTGGTAGTGTAGTAATTGATGGTGCACAACTTTTTGTATTAGCGTCGGTTGTTTATTATTTTATGCTGAGCTTTTCGCTTGGCTTTATTATGGCCGTGATATTCACTTTACTCCTTGTTGGTGCTCAGCCTATTGCGGCAATGGCGTTTTGGCCTTGGTTGAGTATTGGCGTAGGTGTGTTTGTATTTGGCTGGGTATTACAGTTTATTGGGCACTATTACGAAGGTAAAAAACCGGCGTTTGTAGATGACCTAATTGGTTTAATTATTGGTCCTTTGTACGTAACTGTTGAACTACTATTTTTAATGGGTTTTTACAAAACATTAGAAGATGAAGTAAACGCAATAGCAGGTCCTACAAAGGCGTAAAATATTTTACTAAGTACCTTTATAAAACCTAATAAATAACAATAAAAGGGCAGATAACGCATGCAATATAATAATAAAACCGTGTGGATCACCGGCGCATCATCAGGTATTGGTAAAGAGCTTGCTATACAATTTGCCGAGCTTGGAGCGCGCGTTATTTTATCGGCGCGCAATGTAGATAAACTAAACGATTTAAAAGCAACGCTTAAAGGCGAAGGGCACTTAGTTGTGCCGCTGGACTTAGCACAGCCAGAGCATGTACTGAGTACAATAACAGCAAAAATGAGCGAGCTTCCTGCAATAGATATTTTAATTAATAACGGCGGCGTATCGCAGCGTAGCTTATTTTTAGAAAACGACTTTAACGTGTACCGCCAATTAATGGAGGTTAATTACTTTGGCTTAATTGCACTTACTAAAGCTGTATTACCTACTATGGTGGCAAGGCGCAGTGGTTCAATTGTGTCTATTAGTAGTGTGGCGGGTAAAGTAGGTTCAAAATTTAGAACGGGTTATTCGGGTTCTAAATATGCGGTTGTTGGTTTTATGGATTGCCTACGTGCAGAAGTAGCACAACATAATATTCATTGTTTAACAATTTGCCCAGGCTCTATTAAAACAGCAATTGCGCATAACTCACTAAACGAGCAAGGCATAGCGCAAAATAAACCAGAAGAGTCGATAGAAAATGGCATGGATGTAAGCGTAGCTGCTTCAAAAATGATTCGTGCCATTAGTAATAAAAAAGACGAAGTGATTATTGGCAAAGGTTTAAGTGGTTGGGCGCCCACAATTAAGCGCTTTTTTCCTACTTTGTTTAATCGCATTACTGCAAAAACAAACTATAGGTAGCGTCGTTTATTTCAAAGGCGTAAAATGCCGTAAATTTGATCAATTTAGAAAAGGATTCTAAATGAAGTATTTATGGCTGAGCCTGTTTTTTATTGTATTAATTTGGTCTGGTATTAACCCAAAAGATCAATTTACATGGCTGCTTGAAGTTATCCCCGCAATTATTGGTTTAGTGCTGCTAGCAAGTACCTATAGCCACTTTAAACTTACTCCTATTTTATATACATTTATTTTAGCGCATTGCATTGTGCTGATGATTGGCGGGCATTACACCTACGCCGAAGTCCCTTTTTTCGATAATCTATTTGGTAGCGAGCGTAATAACTACGACAAAGTAGGGCACTTTTTTCAAGGGTTTGTACCTGCACTACTAGCACGCGAAATTTTACTGCGCAAAAAAGTAGTAAATGGTCGAGGTTGGTTAATCACCTTTGTTATTTCGGTATGTTTAGCATTTAGCGCGTTTTACGAATTAATAGAATGGTGGGTTGCAGTATTAAGCGGCGAAAACGCAGAAGCGTTTTTAGGCACGCAAGGTTACGTGTGGGATACCCAATCAGATATGGGACTGGCGTTATTTGGGGCTATTTGCTCGCTGTTAGTACTTTCAAGAGTACACGACAAACAGCTTAAAAACGTTAAAGATTATTTATAGACTATAGGAACGTTAAATACTATTTATAGGAACGTTCTATAGAAATGTTTATAAAAACATTGATAAAAAAGACTACTAACTTATGACAGTAAACATTAGTAACTACTCAATAAGCACAGAAAAAAGCAAACTTAACTTTAACGTTATTTATAACTTTATTGCTAATAGCTATTGGGCCAAAGGCATTCCTAAAAGCGTGATGCAATCGGCTATTGATAACTCAATGTGCTTTGGTGTTTACAGCGCTCATAACGAACAAGTTGGCTTTGCCCGAGTAGTGACCGATAAAGCAACCTTTGCCTATTTAGCCGATGTATTTATTGCCCCGCACTCGCAAGGTAATGGGCTGAGTAAGTTACTTATTAATACGATAGTAGAGCACCCTGAGCTGCAAGGGCTCAGGCGCTTTTTATTAGCTACTTCTGATGCGCATGGCCTTTATGCGCAATACGGGTTTAAACCGATAGATAACCCCGCACTACTAATGCAAATAAATCCTGAGAATGTGTATGGTAATATTAAGTAGAGAATACATTCTAAAGTGGGGATTATTATTGATGATTCATTATATAGCTAATTAGTAAGCTATTTTTTAAGTTATCAACTTTCTGACAGCAGGTATTAATACTCCTTTAAATACGATATTTTTTCTTCATTGATAGAGAAAAAGAAAGTACAAATAGAGCCAACCACCAAGCAGCAAATACCCACAATCCAGGCTTAAGCTCACACCATTCTGTAATGTTAATAACACCATATATGAACAGACTTAGAGAGATGAATGGTAAAATAAATAGGGAGTAAAACAGATATATAATAAAGTTTGATAGAAGTTTTTGATACAGTTTATGCTCATTATTAGAGCGAAACTCGATCATTAAAAAAATACATTGTGAAGATATAAGCAAGGTAATTACTTGTAATAAACACCAGCCTAAAGCCGCTAGAATCGCTATCCATTGCATTGTCATTTTTCGTTTTCCTTGCGCTTTTACTTGAAGAGACCGTTATGAAGCTATTGGTACGTTTTACCTTTGTGCTTTAACCAACCATCAACGTGATGTCCATTTGGATCTTTATGAGTCCAGTGTACTACGCCCCCTTTTTTATTCCACTCATACTCACCGTAAAATTGAACAGTATCACCCTTTGAAATCAAATTAATTCTTGGGGCAAGGTCAATATTATGTGCAATTAAAATAGTAATACCTGTACTTAATTTAAGAATAAATTTTTGATGACGTGAGCCTTGATTATCATCGTTTAATATACGAACAACAATTCCCGAATCTTGTACTTGAACGTTACTTTGGTGATTTTTGTATGCTTCATTCAGGGATGTAGCATTTACAAAATTTGACCACTGTAGAAAAGTAAACCCGACTAAAATATATATTAATAACTTACGCATACATTAAATCTTCCTTAGTTCTATAACGCCACAAAAACGGCTGTAATCTGTGAAGTACGGATAATAGTATGATGGTTTTTAGTTGAGGTGTAATCAATTCTTAACTGACATTCTTTTTACTTTCACTTGGCAGTAATCAAAAAATACTAAATCTGTATAGATTATTAGTATAGATTATTAAACCAGACAGCCACTCCAAATAAATAAAGTCAATCTAGGCTAGATTCACTTTTTAGGTTAAGAATTTATCTTTTACTACTCGGTTACTTACTTTTCATCCATAAAATAACTCATTATCACGCTTAAACCTAAATTAAGCGCATGAAAATAACTGCATAATGCAGTTGTGATTTATTACTGAATAGTTTTACTGAGTAGTTTAAATTTTATGCCAGTAGTTTTTCGCAGTTACTGATATTCGCTCGCCGCTTTCGCTTTAAGTTTTCACAATAACTTGCTTGTGAGGCTGGCCTGCCTACTGCGCCATGAAATACGCGCGTAAATTGGGTTGTAAGCTTTAACCAGTTTTCGGGGGAAATATGAACTCTTTCGAGTAAGGGTAAGTGTGTACTTTCAATATAACCACGTTTACCCTCTCGTATACAGCGCCCTGTTAATTCAACAAGTTCAAGGTACGATTTAAGCTCAAACGGGAGTCCTTTTGGCATTATCTGACGTGGCATGCCTGCAAAGCGCAGTAGTTGTTTTGGTTGTTTGCCTTCTTTTGCATATGTTAGTCGCTGTTTAACGCTGGTGTGGTCTGATTCCTCAGGCGTGTTAGCCATTTTAGCTCTAATTAGGTTTAAATCGACATACGCCATACAGCACTAAGTGCGTATGATTACTCATAACGGTATAAGCACATATATCAATACAAAATACCTTAGCTAACTCAAGCAGCTTAACTTCAACCCAGCCTCTGGGGTGCTCGTAAGGTTGACCTGTAAAGTGGTCTTCACCACATAAAAATGCACGGCGCACGCAACGCGAAATACAGTGATAATATTTTGTATCAACCAAACTTACTTGACGCTTTCTTGCAATTGCCATGTGACACCCTGCTTGTTTTTTGCACTAAACAAAGGCTAGCCTCTAACTTCGAAAAGTGCAAAATTTAGGATGGGTGTCTTGTTAATTATCCTCTGCTTTAACGACTTGTATGGATAATAAACCCATAAATTAATTAATATTAATACCAGGTTCGGGTAATGTGAGACCCAGGCTTTAGCAG
>NZ_JBEOOQ010000045.1:0-41238 GCF_040309305.1 Pseudoalteromonas sp. RB2-MNA-CIBAN-0110
CAAGTGCACAAAAAAAGCCAGGAGCAAAAGCTACTGGCCTTCAATTAAAACCGTCAACGTATTTTAGGACGGGACACATTGTCTGTGTAGAGTATTTAAAACAACTAAGGGAATTGGGTTATGACGGGTAAAACGCTAATTTTTAACTTTGACGGCACAGGAAACGAGCCCCGTGACGCAGAACAATTTAGCTCAGATCATTTTAAAGAAGACTCTAATATTACCAACATTCTAAAACTGCATTTACTGCTTGGCGGTAAATTAGAAGACTCCCCCATTACTCCTTTTGCTAACCAACTCAGTTTTTATTATCAAGGTATTGGTACTAAAGGCAGCCGCCTTAAACGTATTTTAAACCAAACTCTTGCACCTCGTGGTGACGACGTAGCCAGTATTTTAAATCAAGCATTAAGCGACTTTAAAGCTCACTACCTAATAGGCGATACCATACTGCTAACGGGCTTTAGCCGAGGCGCTGCGCTTGCCAGACGTTTTGCTAAATGTTTAGAGCCCTTAATAAGCAACAACGTGTATGTATGTGTGTTTGATACCGTCGCCTCTATTGGCTTGTCAAAAGTAAGTAAAGCCACACGTGGCGCAGAGCACGTTATTTTTGAAAACCACACCATTGCCAACAACATTACTCACGCGCTGCACTGCGTAGCCCTTGACGAAAAACGCCGCGCCTTTGAACCCACACTCATGAACCATCAAAACAATATTACCGAGCTATGGTTTGCAGGTGCGCATTCAGACATTGGCGGCGGTTACTACCGCGATGGCCTAGCCGATATTAGCTTGCGCTATGCACTTGAGTGGTTAATAGAACAACCGCTTAATATATCGTTACTCACTAGCCACGATATAGATTACGAAACCCTACTCCCCGATAGCAACTTAGTAGCACAAGATGACGTAACCGTAACGCCCGATCCGCTCGCATTAAGTCATCAACAAAATTACTTTTGGTTTAACCCGTTTTTTAAATTAGTAGATAGAGAGTGCTATGTATTAATTGATGACGAAGCCAGCAACCTTGAGCCCTTAGTGCACTTCAGCGTAGCCGAACGCATTAATAAGCTAACCAGTTACCGCCCAGAATCGCTTAAAAAACTGCATTACAAAATTAGCTACAACGACAACACCACGCTTAGCTTTATTGGTTTAAGCCAACATATAGAACTGGCTAATCAAAACATGAGTGTGCTGAGCATTAACCAAAGCCAAGATGTAATGGTATTTGCCTCTGAGCAATACAACGCAACCGGCCTCATGCTAGAGCAAGGTGCTACGTACCGCTTTACCCCATACCCAAATCAATATTGGTTTGACGATGGCATAAAGTGCACGCCATTAGGCTGGAACCGCGACAACGTACAACTTGGCGTAAAAGAAATCCCAATGGCCGTACTCGAACCATTTAGACGATTTCCTCGCGCACAATGGTTTTCACTCATTGGTGCTATTAATAAAAACGACGACCACCTTTTTGAAATAGCCAACGGCGCCGATATTAAAATAGATAAATCAGGCGAGTTTTGCCCATTCGCAAACGACCTAAGCCGCTTTTACGGCGCTAATGCAGGTAAAATAAAAGTGAAAGTAACGCGGCTGGGATAAGAGGTTGCACAGTATTTAAAATTGTAGGCGTGAGTTTATCTCGCGCTTTGGCTTTATAAAAACACCCGCGAGGTATAAAACCTCACCTACAACAATTAAACCACTGCACTGAACAAACCCGTAGGCGGGAGTTTACCTCGCGCTTTGCCCTCTAGTAATTCAGGCTCATAACTCCCAATCAACACTGCAAAGCCCGCCTAAACACCTGTAGGCGCAAAGCTTGCTCGCGCGAAAAGCGAAGCTTTTAAATGGTAGGTGCGATTTTACATCGCGCTTTCGCTTTATAAAAACACCCGCGAGGTATAAAACCTCACCTGTAACAATTTAAAACACCTATTCGCCTCACACAATGAGGCAAACAATATGTGTAATTGCCTCATTAGGCAATTTTGTAACGTGTACTACGCCCACCTGCGGCGGTTTTTGTTAAAAACCCAAGCGTTTGCAAGTCCGATAAATGGCGTGTTGCGGTTGCACGGCTAACCTTAGCCACCTTTTGATACTGACTCGCACTAATACCCTGTTCAAATTGGCCATCAAGTAACTTATTAAGCACTTTTACTTGCTGCTCACCTAACTTTGTTTGATCTTTACTTGCCCAGTAATTGGTTTTAAAAATTGTTTGCTCAATATTATTAAGCGTATGGTGTATCGCATTATTAAGCGTACGTAAAAACCACTTAACCCATTGGGTAATACAAAGATCTCCACGTTGAGTGGCTTCAAGCACCTCGTAATAGCTTTTTCTGTCTTCTAAAATAGCCACCGACATAGCGTAAAACCGAATTGACTCAGCATGTTCTTGCGCTAATGCCTGGTCGGTTATAAGCCGAGTAATACGCCCATTACCATCCTCAAGTGGATGTATTGTTACAAACCATAAGTGTGCGATAGCTGCCCGAATAAAAGGGTCTATTTGAGGATCGTTTTGCGTTTTGTTAAACCAGTTAAAAAATAGCGACAGCTCTTTATTTACTAACTCTTTTGGAGGCGCTGTAAAATGTAATACCGGTTTATCTAAACGCCCCGACACCACTTGCATTGGCTCGTCACCACGCAATTGCCCGCCCTCAATTTTAGTAAATAAGCTTTGCTCACCTGCAAATAATAAGCGATGCCAATTAAGCACTCGCTCTAAATTAAGCGGTGAGTCTGTGTTATTTATTGCATCAAGCATAATCTCTGCAAGATTATCGCTTTGCACTGTTGTTGGGTAAGGTTGCTCATTAATATTGAGCTTTTTAGCAAGAGAAGAACGAACCGAAAATGCATTAAGCTTTTCACCCTCAATCGCACTGGAGTGAATAATATTTGCAAGTAAGGTATCAAGGGCTTGCTGCTTTTGTTGAGCACTTTGCACGCCCATACGCCCTACTAATAAACCTTGATTATATGAAAGATCCCTTAGCAAAGGAGCAAGCGCTGCAGCATCCCACGTAAAGTTTGGCCAGTTTTGCTGTTGCCATATCCACATAGTCTTTAGTCCTAAAGGTAATTAGCTTCAGTCTATGTTATTTATTTGCCTCATGCAATGAGGCGAATAGAAGAGTTAATTGCCTCATTACTTTTAAGCGTTAAACAGAACAATAATTCATTTTTCAATGGTAAAAACAATCCATTTATAAGCGAGGTATAAAACCTCACCTACATCATTGCAAACACCACTCTCAACAAAAGCGTAGATGCAATTTTATATCGCGCTTTGGCTTTTAAATAAGGACAAGTTAAGCACCTGTAGGCGCCCAGCTTGCTCGCGCGAAAAGCGTAGCTTTTAAATTGTAAGCCGGAATTTATCTCACGCTTTTAATTTTAATTTGCAAATATCGCGTTGATGCTGACAACCAAAATATGAATTACTTACTCAAAATGCATGTATTTATTTTCTGAAATTTAAATAAATGCATCCATATTTGGTAGTTGTATTATTTGCTCACTCAGCTTATTTGCAGCTTTATTAATTATTTTTATGCACAAATCAATGTGTGCTAATTCAGCAGTGGACAAGTTATTTTTAACAGCAGAAACTTTAGCCGTATCAATTGCGGCTAATACAGAGTCAACGGTTTGACTCATAAGTAGTTGCATCCGTGGTAGTGAAATAGCAAATTCATCAGCAAAATCAGCTAACATGTAAGCTGTAATCTCATTAGTAAAATTGCCTGCACTTTGCGAATTATGCTCACCCACTGACATAGCATAACACCTTGATATTTTGGGCTGTAGATAGCCCATATCACGGTCAATGCTTCCCTGCTCAATAATAGCCTCTATATTTACCAAGTCGTAAAACGGCGTAAGCTCTAAACCATTTTTACCAACAAAAAAACTAATGTTTTTGCCATGAGCATCGTAATTACGTACTAAAATATTAAATGTCATCCAACGAATAAGCTGAGCCTCATACGCTTGTACATTCGTTGTTTTAACATTAAAGAGTTTTGCAAAAGAAACGCCATCTCGAATATAAATACCATCCCCATCATCACCATGCTGACGCTCATATTTATAAGAAGGAGGTAAATTAGTGGCTTGGCAACCATCAATAATATGACGACGTAATACACGGTTTTGATCTTGTGTAACGCGCCTATCAAAGCGATCTATTACAAATACTCTTATATCTGCGTAAGTGCGCAACTCAACATGGGGAACATTGAGCCCCGACTCTTTTGCCAAAAGCATGGTAAAAAGTTCATTTACTGCAATGAAAGGCGCGGTACCTGTTTCAAATTTAAAAATTTTATTAGAACATAGCTCCCCTTCACCAAATCCTAATTTACTATCGATTTCGAGTAGGTTTAGTTTGTCTTGAACGCTAGCAACAGAGAGCCGAGTTCGGCCATCCCAATGAGTAATTGGCTCTCCAACTTGTACAAAGCGTTTAAGTTTTTGGCTTAGCTCGTCACTAGGGTCTGTTGTTCTTTCAAGGTTAAATTTGCAGCAGCCTGTTTGGTATTTAGGCAAGGCAGAGCCTATGCAGTGTGGTATTCCCCATAAATGGGCGATAACGTAGCATTAATGCCAAACAGGCGCTGCCCAAAGGGTTCTTCCTAGGAGCTATTTACTCTTTGTTGCTCGGTTTTTACTTAGCCCACTAGGTTGCAAATCTCGCGCCGCGATTAAATAGCTCCTAGTTTGGACAAATTTTAATCCGCAAAGATCAACAGACCCTAGTTACTTCACGAAAAGATGTTTGCTTTAAAGTACTGTTACTTGCTCTAAACGACAAAGCGCCTGACGTTTCCTCGCCAATTACTTTAATCAAACCAAACGTATTATTTTTAGAGATAGTAGTACTACTTATAATCTCATCAAGACCTTTGCCCTCGGGTAATAAGTTTTGTAAATAATTACGCACATCACGCGAGTCAAAATCACCATTGAGCGGTAAGTGTGGTGAAATAGCAAAACCCTTATTAATCCACTCAGGCTCATAGGTAAATGTAATTTCATTTTCAGAGCCTATATCAAGGGCTATCGCACCTATCTTCTGCGTATGCCCAATAAATACATCTAAGCTATTTTTTTTAATACCACTGCTCATCGCTCACCTCATCCTTGTTATTGTGGTGCGACTCGTCATCACTGACAAGGCTAAACGACAACCCCAAGTATTCCATCACTTTGAGTACATTAAAAAACTGCACATTAACATCACCTTTTTCTATTTTTATCAGCGTAGGCTTCGAAATATTAAGAGCTTGCGATACATTAACCAGCGTAAGCTTCATGCCTGTTCGCTTTGAAGTAATCGCTTTAGCGAGTCGCACCGACGAAAACGGCTTTGATAAATCAGGCATCTCAGTGCGTTTAACAACTCTTCCAAGTGTTTTTTTTGCTGGTAATTCACTCATTAAAGGTCAACTATAGTTTACTTATACAATTTATTTTAGAGTAGCCTACCCAAAAGTCAAATATAACTTACTTTTAAGTTTGAACGTATATTTACTGCCTATAAGTAAACCTTACTTTACTTATAGGCAGTAAAATAAAACACAACCCCATAAGTAAAGCATAAGTTACTTATGGAAAGTTAATGACATTTTGAGCTTAATAGACAAGCTAAACACCTGTAGGCGCCCAGCTTGCTCGCGCGAAAAGCGAAGCTTTTAAACTTTTACCTTATTTAAAATATATGCGCTTTCAAAAGTTTTTTTAACCTCTGAGAATATTCACGATTAAGATTAGGAAATTGCTTATACATCATCGTTTTTAATTGCTTTTCAGATAGCTTATTACAGAGAAATTCTTGCTCAGCAAGCATTATATTCTTAAGTAACGATCGCCCTGCTTGAGTATCCATTAAAAAGTAAATTGCAGCCCAACTGCTTGCATACAACTTACTGGTATCACCTTTTTTCCACGAGTCATCCAAACCCACTAACGAATCAATCGAAAATACACTTTTAGTAATATTGTTATTTTTCGTCCATGAACTATTCGGCTCAACAATAGCTGTTTGCATATTATTTTTAGTAAACTCAAAGTATTCAGCAAATCCCTCATTAAACCATCTCGGGGTGTAGCCTAAGACCGCTTTATTAATGGCGTGCACTGCTTCATGTACCGCAGTTCGCATTGCACTGTGTGCATTATCATAATGAATAAAAGCAGAATTACTCGCGTGAAAATACATACCCGCAGTGTTTGTAGAGTCACCACCGCGTTGCTTAATTGCGGCCTCATAAGTACCGCGCGTAGGCAATACCGTTAAATTAAGCTTTACCTTTTTAAGTGCATGCACGCCAATAATCTGCCCGTATACTTTAAATACAGTATTGAGTTTTATGCGTAACTCTTGGTTAAATGACGAAGGTAAATTAGGCGTATTTAAAGTTAGGTCAAAGTAATCTAACGGTTCAATAAAACCTGTATCGTAAGTTGCTACTGCAAAATCCGGTTTTTTATCACTAAAATGCGGCACACCGTCACTGTCTGTCCATGTAAATATATCGCCATTGCGTTTATATTTAACCTTACCCAACGACACATCCACGCAGCGAGTATTGTTAGCTTGCGATAAATGATTATCGGCAGGTACTGATACATTTTGTAAAGTTGCCGAGCTTACATTTTTGAGCTGTTTAGTTGCTAACGGTTCAGTAGCTACCTGCGACGATAAACTACTATAAATTCGTTTAACCTCGCCTATAGGATCGTGATAATTAAATACCCGCCCAGTAAAATGATTAGCAATGAGCGCCGATGCAATTAGTAGCACAAAAAATACAAACACCACACGTAATTTTGTTTTGAACATATTTATGGGCGCCCTTGCCACTGTGCTTCAAACAACTCTTTTTGCTTACCCCGATACTCGCTACACCATACAAAGTCGGCCGACTCCATCCCTTTCTTACGGCAACGTTTAGGCAATTTATAAAATTTTGACCAAGCATCAAGCTTAGCGGCATCTTTATAGCTATCGCTATGCAAAGACATGTTTGATACTTTATGATTGAGTAACCAATTGCTATTAGGCGTACGAGTTGGGGTAGAAGAAGTAGCCTGATAAGCGCTGCCACTCTTTTTAGGCTTACTGCAGTGATTAGCAAGTAAAGTAAATAGCGCTTTATCGCGCGCAGTTAAACGCTCACCTTCTTTATTACTGTAGCCACTTCTAAATTGAGACCAAATAGCTTCGCGCTGCTTTTTAATGCTATCGCATTGGGCTTGTGTGTAAGCCTCACCAGCTTGAGGAAAAGTTGTAAATACGCTAATAAATACCAGTAAAATCCATTTAATCATTATTCATTCCCTGAATTAAAGCTTTAAAATAGTGTACCTATAAATGTGAAAAAACACATCAACATTACTAATCCAAAAAGCAAATATTAAAGCTATGGGTGGGAGTGCACCTTGTGTCTTGGTTTTTATAAAGCACCCGCGAGGTATAAAACCTCACCTACAATAATTAAACCACCGCACTCAACAAAAGCGTAGGTGCGATTTTACATCGCGCTTTCTCTTTAGTAACTAGCTCATTACCCCAATCAACGCTACAAAGCCCGCCTAAACACCTGTAGGCGCCCAGTTTGCTCGCGCGAAAAGCGAAGCTTTTAAAATAATTTACTTATATCGCGTTGGCGATGGCAACCAAAGGGCGGATACCGCCGACCGCCCCTTGGAACCCCACGGCGCCCCTCAATTTCACTTATCTTTAAACAAATAATTAATATGAACGTAAACGCGATGAAAGCACATCCATGTGCAAGCATCGCTTTCCTCGAATCCATGCGAGGTAATTACTCATTAATTATGTGTTTGCAGGTGAAGTTGAAGGGGATAATTTCTTAACATCGTCCTTTAATTGCCCTATCGGCTAATACTTAACTCACACGTTTGTACTTAATTACTAGTAACTTAGTCGATTAATACTTGTAGCTGTACCGCATTTAAGTAAACTAACCACTCGCAAATAGGGAGTGGTTTTAATGCAGCAAATTGGTATTTACGAGCAGTTAATTACGCAAGTAATTGAGCAAAACTTAAATCGTGATCAATTTTATGTGGGCGAGCGTCAGCTTGAAACGGCCGAAGCCGCAACATGGCTTTCACGCTTTTTAAGTAAACTTGTAACGCATGCAATCGATGCCATTCCCAACTCGAACGAGCGCCTACAAGAACAAATTAGCCTAGCTAATAGCCTTGTACTTTGGCTTAAAGATCATATTCGTGATGACGAGCTAATAAACGAAAACCTTATCGACAGCCAAGGCCGAATACTTACCGCGCTGTTTAATACCCAAAACCCTATTGCGGCCAACCTTAAAGATTATTCAAGCGATATATTTCCACTCACAGGGCTCACACAAAGCGAGTTATTTAGCGGTGCTAATGCAGGTATATCGCTCGAAACCGAGCTAAAGCGCGAGATTAAATCGTCCGACACTATTTACTGGCTTGTCTCATTTATAAAATGGACGGGGCTGCGCATTTTTAAAAATGAGCTTGAAGCGTTTACCAAAAGCGGTAATAAACTCAAAGTTATTACAACTTCGTACATGGGCGCAACGGATGCTAAAGCCGTTGAGTTTTTAGCAAACCTACCAAATACCGAAGTAAAGCTAAGTTATAATAATCAGCAAGAACGCCTACACGCAAAGTCATATTTATTTATGCGCAATACAGGTTTTCATACAGGGTATATTGGCTCGTCTAACTTATCGCATTCGGCGCTTACCAGCGGCCTTGAATGGAACTTAAAAATTACCGCGCAAGAAATCCCGCACATAATAGCTAAAACCAAAAGCACCTTTGAAACCTACTGGGAATCAAAAGACTTCGAGCTATTTACAAGCGCTGTTGAGTGTAAAGAAAAGCTCATTAATTCACTTAACGAGCAACGCGGTGTAGGGCAATCAAGCAGCCAGTTTTATTTTGATATAACACCAAAAACGCATCAGCTCGCTATTTTAGAAAAGCTAAGTGCTGAGCGCAGCGTACATAATCGTTTTAAAAACTTAGTAGTTGCTGCAACCGGCACAGGTAAAACAATAATATCGGCGTTCGACTTTAAAACCGTTTACGATAAAAACCCAAATGCACACTTTTTATTTGTGGCCCACCGTGAAGAAATACTAAAACAAGCGCAAAGCGCTTACCGTGGTGTGCTTAAAAATAACGACTTTGGTGAGCTGTGGGTAGGTAACTACAAACCACAGCGCTACAATCAATTATTTGCGTCAATCCAAACATTAAACAGCCAAATTAAATCGCTCAATTTAACCAGTGATTACTACGACTACATAGTGATAGACGAAGTACATCACGTAAGCGCTGCCAGTTATCGCACTATTTTAAGTTACTTTACGCCCACAATATTACTTGGCTTAACCGCTACACCAGAGCGACAAGATGGCGCAAATATACTCGATGATTTTTGCGGAGTAATAGCCGCTGAAATTCGCTTACCAGAGGCAATAAATCAACGCCATTTATGCCCGTTTCAATACTTTGGATTGGATGACGATACCGACCTAAGCCAAATAACATGGCGAGGCGGCCGTTACGATATAAGCGAGCTAAGTAACCTTTATACAGGGGAGAACAGCCGCGCTAACAAAATTATATCGAGCCTTGCTGATATAGTTACCAATGTTCACGCTATTAAAGCACTCGCGTTTTGCGTAAGCCAAAAACACGCAGAATTTATGGCTAAAAAGTTTAACTTAGCGGGTATAAACGCCGATGTACTCACCAGCAAAAACACTAATGAGCGCGCGACCAAACAGCAAGCACTACGCCAAGGCGAAATACAAATACTTTGCGTGGTTGATATTTTTAACGAAGGTGTCGATATCCCAGAGGTCGATACTCTACTGTTTTTACGCCCAACTGAAAGCCTAACGCTGTTTTTGCAGCAACTAGGCCGTGGTTTGCGCCTGCCCGACAACAGCCAAAAGCAATGCTGTACCGTGCTCGACTTTGTAGGTAATGCCCGCCCAGAGTACGACTTTGCCAGTAAGTTCCGCGCGCTTATTGGTAAAAGTAATCAGCCAATAAAAACCGAGATTGAAAACAACTTCCCGCATTTACCACTAGGTTGCCGTATAGAGCTACAAAAACGCACACAACAAACAATATTAAAAAATATTCAGCAAGCTATAAACTCTAAACGCCGTTTACAGCAGCTTATAAATAGCTATCCACAACATACTAATGACGCGCTTACGCTAAGCAATTTTTTACGTATAAACCCACAAGTCACGCTTGAAGATATATACAAACCAAAAGATAAAAAACTCGGCGGCTGGCACTGGCTTAAAGACGATGAAATACCCGCAGAGCAAGCCGACATTTACGCCGCGTATTACCGCGCAATCAACACCCAATTACTCGGCTGCGACTCAATCAGTTACTTATGCTTTTTACGTGATTTATGTAATAACAACTTTAGCTTTACCCCAACAGCGCAAAACCAACAGTACGCGCTTATGGCGCATTACAACTTTTGGGATAACACAGGCACAAGTTTAGGATATAAATCACTTGAACAAAGCTTACAAGTACTTAAACACAAAGAGCTACAGCACGAACTTGCACAAGTAATTACGCTATTAATAAACCGTATTCACCAGCAAGAAAGCGATTTAGCGTGCCTACCTAATCACGCCATAAAATTACACAGTCGCTACACACGCCAACAAATACTCGCAGCATTTGGGGCGCACTCGTTTGATAAAAAATCGACCGCCCGCGAAGGCGTTCTAGAATTTAAAAATCAAAACCTAGAGCTGTTATTTGTAACGCTCAACAAGTGCGAAAAAACATACTCACCCACCACGCTGTATCACGACTACGCAATCAGCCCTACTTTGTTCCATTGGCAAACGCAAAACAGCGCCCGCCCAGAACACGGCCGTGGCCTTAGTTATATTCAGCACCAAAAAACAGGCAAAACCATCCTGTTATTTGTGCGCGAACAAGGCAAAGATGAAAACGGCAGAACTATGGGATTTGTAAACTACGGCGAGGTTAAATACCAACACCACAACGGTAGCCAGCCAATGAATATAACGTGGGAGTTAACCAACCCCATGCCAAGTGAAATGTGGCATGAGGCTGGGAAGTTAGCGGTTGGATGATAAATAAAGCAGACAAAAAATGACTGCTATATTTTAAGTATAAACATCACTCAATATCGGTTAAAAGTTTTGGGGTACCAAATTGCTTTAGCGAGCCACCTGCCTGCTCAATAACTTTCAACCAAAACAATTTAAGTGAATTAAGGTCTGCTTGAGAAGAATATGCTCGCCCACCGTTTGCGTAGCCGCCACCTATAACAAATACATCTACTTGAGCTAGCGCAGTTGGAGAAACAACTGCTGAATACTTTGCAAATTCATCATCCGCATTAATGGCTCTAATACTGCCTGAAGCATAAAAACTAGAAATATCAGAATTTTCCAACATATCAGATACAAGAATCATTATTCTACGTTGAGTATTATTTTTAATATAAATAGCTGAAGATACATCCAGTATTGATCCCACAAGCTCAGTTTTAGGATAACTTTGATCGCTATCGTGGAATGAAGCTTTCAGTTTTTCATGAACCAGAACAATAGCTTTATTGCTTTGCATCTCCATACATTTATCAAATTTCCCTAATTTTATACGGTTCATTGCATTGCGCTGTTCCTCCTTGAGAGGCTGGTCAAATTCTCCTTCAAATGCAATGTCGGTATAGTGACCTTGTGCATTTGCTGAAAAGGAAACTATTCGAATGCGATCACCAGGACCTAAAAGTTGCTGCACTTGTTTATGGACACTTTTTTTAAGATTTGTATCTAAATTCACTGTCTGATCGACTAAAACAACAACATCTCTAATTGAGGTAGCTGGTTTTAATTCAGTCATATCAGCGTAAGTATAACAAGAAATAATGTCATCTCTATCCGTCTCAGCAAAGGCTAAAGAGCTAGTCATTACTGCTAGCAACATCAATTGCTTAATCATAATTTACCTTCTGCTTTTAATTTTTCAAGAACACGAGCTCTCTGCTCTTCTGGAGTTTCTTGTTTCTTAGCCTGTGCTTCGGCAAGAATCTGCTTTTCTAGTTCTTCATCACTTAACGATTGCTCTTTTGTTTCGGTAAGAATCTGGCTCTCAATCTCTTCATCTGTAGGTTGTTCAATCCGAGAATTAGAGCTCACAGCTTTAAATTCATCCGCCGTAACTTGGCTAGCAGACTTAGAAATAATATCTGAGTGCTCACGCTCTCTCTCAAGCATAGTTTGTGTTTGTCGATTTCGACTTGATAAAGACTGTTCTGACTCTTGCTCTACATACCTAAGGAAAGTTCGGTCAGATGCCTTCTTAAGTAAATCTGATACACTGCTATTCATAGTGCTATCTATAAGCACTTTGGCCATACGAGATTGCAAGTCTCCAAGTGTTTTTTGAGCACGTTGTGATATTCTCTTGCTCTTTGCATCCATTGCAGCTTCATATTGATTTTTTGTGTTGAACTTGTGTGTATTCTTCCAAGCCGACTTTGAATGTTTGCCTACAAAACCAAACTTAAAAGAAACCCAAGTAGCGAATGCTTGTAAAACAATAAATAAAATAGCAAGCATACCAAATGTAGCCCAGCTACCTTCTTTTGTTGCCTGACAGATCTCACTTTCACCTTTTCCTACAGCTTCTGCTGAAACTTTCTGAGACTCAAGCGGAGGTGGTGGTGTTGAACTATATAGGTCATCCAAGCTTGTTAAAGCTGCATTTGATGTTGCTGAACTA
This sequence comes from Pseudoalteromonas sp. RB2-MNA-CIBAN-0110, assembly GCF_040309305.1. Lineage (NCBI taxonomy): Bacteria > Pseudomonadati > Pseudomonadota > Gammaproteobacteria > Alteromonadales > Pseudoalteromonadaceae > Pseudoalteromonas > Pseudoalteromonas sp. RB2-MNA-CIBAN-0110. Next base: position 12,865 of record NZ_JBEOOQ010000045.1, read on the forward strand.
GGTTGGCACATTGCATCTTGTGTTTGTGCAACTTCGAGTGTTTTAACTCGAACAAAAGTAATGATGATACCTATAGCAATAATTGCGACTAAAGCACCTATTGTAAATGTATGTTTCTTCCTTGGAGAATTAACATCTAACCGATTAAGCCGTTGCTTATATTTTGGTCCATTTTCATCAGTAAAATTGTCAATTTCGTAGTCAAAATCGATATCATCTAAAGTTCTAGGTCTACTTTCTGTATCATCAACTTGCCAGTTATTACGTATACGACCAAGAATGCCGTTACGATAAAGCTCATGACCCATCATATGAGTCAAAAATGCAAGAATAACTGCAAAAGCAATTGCCACAATCCAAGTCATTGTAACTCGTGTATTTTCAGATGCGCTTAAGTCAATGAAACCAGCCATTGTGTAGCTAAAACCCCAAGCTTCTAAAACGAGAACTGCAAACAAGCCAAGCATCAATAATGTACCTAAGGGCTTCCTCCCTGATTCACCTACAATTGATAAATATTTTTTACTAGATTCGTAATAATCTCCATCTTTATGAATTTGAGAGTACAATTCACCATAGTCTTGACAGACAACTGTTTCTGAATGAAACCAGCGTCCGGCAGTATCTGGGTTTTTAGCCAGTGAACGTAATTTACTAAATAAAAAGTTATGATATTTAAATCCTTTCCACCACAAACTAACAGCATCCCAGTTGGTGTATGCAATGTACGCCAAAATAGAAAGCGTAGCAGCGATAACAATAAGAATATCGCGATAAGTTTGTAATACACTGAATAAGTCCATCGTTTTATCCTTTTACTAAATTCATGTTGAATGCTTTTGCCATTAATTCATTATTTTCTTGATAAATAACAGCACTAGCTTGTGTCTGAGTAGAACCATTGGTACTAAATACCACATCACTACAGCGCATTAGTGCATTATCATCCTGAGCAAACATACGAACTAAAACAGTTCCGTCTCCACGGTATGTTTCTACACTTACAGGGTATTTAAGATCAGCCTTAGTTGCGCTGCCATCATATTGTTTATAGAAACTGAAATATGGTTTATGCGTAGGGTTAAGATTATTCTTTTCTATACCGATAGGACCAAGTGTTATTGCTGTAGAACCAGCCATACCGTACCATGCAGTTCCAAAAAGATTACTAATACTGTCTGCAACTTTAGCTTTCTGAATAGGCCTTCCGTTATATGGTTTAAGTGAAGATTGAACAACTGGTGCCGCATAGGCACAACTTCCCATAAATTCGGAATCGTCAGCATTTGCAGCTGTAAAAAAAGTCATAAACGACTCTTCTTCTCTTTCACCCAAAGCTGTTATCACATAACTCTTATCAAACTCTTCAAGTTTAACTCCCTGTAACCCAAGGCTTATAGAGTGCTGATTATTACTTACAGACACGGTGGGGGTAGGTAGTGATTTTTTAGTTTTAACTATAACAGGAAGGTCATTTATTACATTTTCAATACGTGTTTTCTTTGCACTTGCAACTTGGATAACCTGCTCATCTGATACAGTATTCGCTTGAGCCGACTCGCCGGTTGTATCCATGAGCACGTCTATTATTTCAAAGCGACGATTTTTGCTTTTTCCTTCATTCGTTAAGTTACTCGCTACAGGTTGTGACTCGCCCACACCTTCAAAAAACAGACGGTTCTCATTTATGCCAGCATTTACAAGTTCATTAGCAATAAATTTTGCGCGCTTTTCTGATAAGCGTTGGTTAAACGCTGCAGACCCTGAACTGTCTGTATGCCCAACAACATATAGTTTTGAAGCTGGATCAAGTGATTTTACATAACCTTTGAGAAATTTTTGTAAGTTTGCAAGTTGTTCAGAATCTGTTATTTGGGCTTTTCCTGAGTCGAACATTGGCTTTTCGGTGGATAATGAAAGCTGAGACGCTATCACGTTTTCAGTGGCGTTTTCTGAAAAGCTAGCCCCATTAGCTTCGTTATTAGAGATACGCTCAAATTCTGGTTTTAATGAGCTTTCCTCTGCAAGTTTGGCTAACTCCTCTTCTCTTTTATCTAAATAGTAGCCTGCGCCACATCCAGCAATAAAACCTACCCCTGCGCCCATGACTGCTTTTTTTGGATCGCCTGTTACCAAAAAAGTACCTAACGCACCAACTACAGCCCCACCAACACACCCTATAGTTGTGTTAGATATATTATTTGTAGCAGCACAACCGCTTAGTACTAACGGAGCTGCAAGCACTAAGGCAGCAGTTCTATGGATTTTTTTACATTTCATTTTTTATTTTCCTTTTTGAAATGATTACTTTTAATTTATACAACGCAAAAATAAACTGCAATTTAAAGCTTTGCCTGGAAGCTGCGCACCTAAAAATGATCAAATTACTCTGGTACTATTTGTTTAAACCGTGCGAACGTTCGCATGTTTTCATCAGCAATCATTACTTCATAATCTGGGTTTTGAGCGATTAGCTCATATTGCCCGTTTGGTAATTTATTAACTTTACGCAGTAAATATTGCCCTTCTCCAGTTATATCATCTCGCTCTATCGCGACAATTTGGCCGCGTAGCGATCCGGCTTTATCAGAGGTTATAAGCTCAAGTAGCAGTAAGTCGCCATCGTAAATTGGGGCTTTACCGCCGTTCATAGAGTTACCCGATGCACGTGCTAAAAAATGTACGTTTGGATCAAGCTTGCCTGCACCAAAAGGTGCGTCCATTAATTCCATATCGCTTTCATCCCCTGTTTTAAAATGCCCGCAGGCAATTTTAATATTAGGGAAGTACGGCAGTTTTAATGCGTTATCTTGCGCGTTTGCTGTATCGGCAAGATCTTTAAACGCTAGCTGGGTTACATTGTCAGCTTTTTGCTCTGTATTTTGTTCCGTGGTTGGCGTTTTTACTTTTAGTCGCTGGCTGTATTTAGCTAAGGTGTATTCAACCAGTTCTAACACGGCGCCGTTTAGTAATTCGCATTTTTCTGCGGGTACGTCAAACGTGGCTTTTACGGTGTTATTTTGTAAGGTAAACCATTGTGTGCCGTCTTTATTTTTATTGGTGTAGGCTTTAATTGGATTTTTACGCCAGTAGCTTTGCCATGTTTGCGAATCTGCAGCTGCTTGCTGTTCTTTAATAGGTAAATCGTGTTGCTTTAAATTTGGATGGCGCGCGAGTACCTTTGCACTCATTACAGCAAGTTCTGCAACTGTTGGGGGGTTAGCAAAGCCATTTAAAGCAACATAAGCCTCAAGCAAAATAGCTTTGAAGCATTTGGTCATACTGGTTGTTTGTATGCCTTTATGTAAAAACTCGTAAAACGGTGCTAATTGCTTGGCACTTTGCTGTGCTTCGTCATCAATATTTTGTGTTTTAGCAATTAGATCAAACCAACTAGTGTAGTTGCTGTTTACCTTTTTTATATCGCCGTAGTGGTAGTAAAACTCACTTAATGTAGGTAAATGCCCTAGTTGCTCGGCAAGTTGTGTTATATCTTCTAACGCTGTGGTGCGCTGTATTTTGGCTAGCTGCTGCCAAAAGTTGGTAACTTTTAAGTCAATATTTATAAAACAGCCATCAGCAAGGTTTGGTTTTTTAAGCTTTTTAACTACACCAGTTGGCGTGGTTTCATGAAGTAGCGCATAAGGTTTATTTAAAAAGCTGTGGTGGTTACCAATAAAATCGAGCACCACTAAATGTGTTTTACCTTCGAGGGTGCGTAAACCCCGCCCTAATTGCTGTAAAAAGAGTATTTTAGAGTCGCTTGGGCGCAACATTAATATGGTATCAATGCTTGGTAAATCAGTCCCCTCGTTAAACAAATCAACGGTAAATAATACTTCAACTTGACGCTGTTCTAATTGTTTTAGTGCATCATTACGGCGTACTTTTGACTGGTTATGTACAGATAGCGCTTTTACACCCGCGTTATTAAATGCAGCCGCCATATAATCAGCATGTTTAGTAGATATACAAAAACCTAATGTGCGCTGCTGTTTGTATTGCTGCCACTGTAAAAGTGCGTGGTCTGCCCGTTTTTCGGTTGCAAATTTGTTTTCAAGTGCTGTTGGATCAAATCGGCCATTACGCCACGGAATAGCTTGGTAGTTTACGTTTTCATCCCAAATACCGTAGTAATGAAATGGAACTAACGTTTTTTGGTCTATCCCCTGCGTTAAGTTACGCTCAAATACTAGGTTGTTGTCGCATAACCCTAAAATATCAGCTTGGTCGGTACGCTCTGGTGTAGCTGTTAAACCCAGTAAAAACTTGGGTTCAAAGTAGTTTAAAAGCTGGCGATATACGCGCGCACTTGCATGATGAAATTCGTCAACAATAATGTAATCAAATGCTGTTGGTGCAAACTGCTTTAAGTGATTACTTCGGCCAATGGTTTGAATAGAGGCAAATAAACACTCAGCGTTTTTGTCTCGCTGTTTACCGTTATAAAACCCAGTAGATAAAGTAAGTAATTCAGAAAAAGTACGCTGTGCTTGCAAAAGTATTTCTTCGCGATGCGCTACAAATAAAACGCGTTTAGCTTTGAATTGTTTTACATCAAATGCACTTAACCATGTTTTACCCATGCCCGTTGCTAATACCACTAAACCACGTTTAAAACCCTCTGTACGGGTTTGCGCTAGGGCATTAAGCGCTTCAATTTGAGCTGGCCTTGGTGTTTTAGCTTCATTCTTTTCAATAACTTGCTCAGCTGTATCAGCGTGGTTTACCGATACAAACTGCTGTGTTTTACGCCTAGTAATGTAGCTATTTATCCATTCATGGCTTAAATGGGTAACAAATTCGTGATTAAAAATATTTTCAAAAGCTGTGCGAATACTTAAAAACTGCTTTGCTGCTTGGCTTGTTTTTGGTTGTGTATAATCGTGTCTAAAATTCCACTCATGACCTTTGGTTAATGCGCTGGCACTAATATTACTTGAGCCAATAAAGGCACAGCCATCAGTAATCTCTTTTTGGTCGTTTGTTTTTATAAAAATATACGACTTCATATGAAAACTTTGATTACTGTGCGTTTGGTAAATACGCACATCGGCTCCACGATCTACTAATGCCATAAGTTCTCTCAACGCATTAGGGTGAGTAATATCAAGGTAGTCTGAGGTAAGTAGTTTGAGCGTTGCGCCGCTTTGTAAAGCTTCGCTTAGGGGGTCGAACAACAGTGCTAAGCCACTTGGCTGAATAAATGAAACTGTAATTTCAATCTCAGTGGCATTGTTTATGGCATGTACAAGGTTGGGTAATAACGGATCATTATCACCCGTAATAAGCTGTCGGTTATTATTCTGCAGGTGTTGATGTTCGCTAAAACTATTCACTTATAATTTCGCTTTGCTATGCGTTAACAAGGCATTTAACCATACTTCGCTTTCGCGCCCTGGGCGCTGATCAACACTTTGCCAGTGCTTCATTATGCTCAATTGCGTGTGCTGATTGATTAAATTACTTAATAATTGCTCGGTTAAATCGGTAAATTCACGACCATTATGCACACGTTCTGTATCGCCATATTTAAACGATATATACAAAACGCCATTCGGTTTAAGCGCATTTTGTAGGTTTAAAAACACCTGCGGTAACTCAGCCTTTGGAACGTGCAATAAACTAGCGCAGCACCAAATCCCGTCGTATTGATTTACACTATTTAGCTCTTGGAATGTTTTAACCGCCACAGGTTGCTGTAAGTAACTGCTTGCCAACTCTGCCAGCTCTGGGCTTGCATCAAACGCACTTACAGTGAAACCCTGCGCTTTAAAAAATGCGGCATCGCGCGCACTGCCACAACCGGCATCTAAAATACTCCCGCGTTGTGCAACGTGCGGTAAAAACTCAGCATAAAGCGCCGACATATCAACGTTAAGTGTTGAGTCGCTAAAAGCTTTGGCGTTTTGGTTGTAATAAGTAAGTGTGGTGTTTGACACGAGACTCACCGCTCCTTGGCTAATCGTTTAACAGCTAAGGCGCTGTTAATACTGCATTCATTATTCGTTTAATCTACAGGAACAGCCGCATTAAATATAGGCTTAATAAGTAGAAATTTTTAAATTCATACGCCATTGTCATTAAGCACTGATGTTAAATGGCACACGCGGTATAAAAAAACCGGGTGCAAATAACTAAATACCGAAAAAGTAATCATTAAAGCCTTAATGACTGATTAGGTACTCATTAGTGAATTAGTCGCTGGTGTAGGTGGCTACAATACACGGCAACGTAAAACCAATAAAGCGCAGGTTATTAACGATGATTTTTGAATGTTATGTGTTTATTGACGGGCTTGAAATTTATTATTTCAAGTATGGCGCTTTGCGAACATAAGCGACACTGATGTTGCACGCTTAACAAGCGTGATTTCTACTATTGAATAAAAACTTAAAAAGCGGTTATGCACTTCAAAATTGAATCTGCGGTATGTATAGCGCGACATAAATCACGCTTAGCACTTTTTACGCGTTTAGTTATTACTTTTTTCTTAGCCAAAAAAGACTCGCGGGAACCGAAATCCATGCTTGTTTACCTAACGAATCAAGATAAACAGCGACTTCTTCTTTACTGCCTGGGCTGAAGTATGGTGGCTGTTGTTCTTTTAGTTTTTCTTGGCCGGTGAGTATTTTGCTAAAGTGTTTATTTTGCTGCTGGAGCATTTTTTTGTAATCGTTAGCGGGTTTTGAATCACCATGCTTTACAAAAGCACTTAGCGCACGGCTTGCTGTTGCATGTAGTTCTTGAAAATCAAAGTCGGCCAATAGAGCATCCAACTTGTCCCATTGTTTATCAATGATTAGGCAATTCATTAATAAAAAGCGGTTTGCTTGATTATCGTTTGGGTTTAGCTTTAATAACGCTTCGAGTTCTGACTGTGCTTTTTGGGTATAACCATGCAGTGCATGTATTTTTGCTCGATGCGCGCGAAGCATCATATAAGGGCGGGTTTCGTGCAAGCCCCAAAAGTGCCCAGTATTGTCTTTAATAAATTGCTTTGTTACGAGCCCACTTTCCATTATGTCTAGCAACATTTGTATTGGCTCAAGTGCTTTTAGCTCGGTGTCGGCAAGTACCAGTTCAAGTAATTCATCAAGCTCATCTAATTCATTTGGCTCTTCGTCTAAAAAGCTGTTGTTAAATTCGGCCTCATCTTCATCACTTAAAGTTAGGTCGTTACTAAATCGAAGTTCAAAAATAGCGTCGGCCATAAAATACACATAATTACGTTTATATTCTTGGGCGTTGTATTGGGCAAATTCACCAAATTCTTTGGCTGCTGCTTTTTCATTAGAAAATGCTTTTAAAACACTGCTTAAGTTATTAAGTGCCTGTTTTTGCCCTGCATCAAGCATACGTTTATTTATATTTTTAAGCGCCTGTAAAACCCCTTTACAGTAACTTGGTAGGGGCATGTTCGGCTTTAACGAATCCCGATAGTCTTGCTTGGATAGGCTGCATTTTGCTGGCATTTTTAATTCGTTTTGAATTACTTTATCCATGCTTTGGTTATACAGAGCCATTAAGCTTTCGAGGTATTTTAGCTCGCTTTCTTTTTGAAAGTTAATATCTCCAAATAAATCAGGTTGCCACTCACTCGGGGTGAGCATTTGAGGTAATGCACCTAACCCCATTAAATAACCTTGTATAAAATAGTAGTTTGGTTGTTTAGTGCTTAATTCACTGAGTTTTATAACATTGTTGCGAATTTTAGTTGGCGACATAACGTGCCCTGCTATGTATAAATTTATTATTAGTGTACCCATAGATAAGGTTACCAACAACGCTAGTTTGGTTGTTTTATCCTAAAATGAATTTTTAACGAAATATTTACAAATTTAAACAAACCCACGCCGCTAAAATACAAAAGCTGGTTTATACTGTTGTAATAATGAGCAAAAATAATAACTATGAGGCGTAATGAATAAATTAATTACCGTATTTTTATGTTTGCTGTTTACGGCTCCATTTAATGTATTTGCTTGTGAAAGAACCTTTAGCGTGGCATCGCACGATGCTTTTTGGCCGCCTTATGTAATGGGCATTAACGGTAAGCTGCAAGGCTCGGAGGTTGATGCACTTAACATTATATTTGCTGACTCCCCTTTTTGTTTTGAAGTTAAGTTACTACCAAATTCTAAGCGGGCTTTTATTGAGCTTAAATACGGCCGTATTGATTTAGAGTGGGCTGCAAGTTATACAGATGAGCGCGCTAAATATGTGCACTTTAGTGATAACTACCGAACTGAAGTTATGCGTTTATACGAAAACAAAAATAATCAGCATAGCGTTAAAAACCTCGAAGACATTTTTAAACAAGGCTTTATTGTTGGCGCTAACTTTGGAAGCTACTACGGCGAGGAATTTGAGCAATATAAAACTAAATATAAAAAGCAGATTGAATACACCAGTGCAACCAGTAAACGCTTTGAAATGCTTAATAAACAACGTATTGATTTTGCTATTGAAGACGAGTTAGTGGGTGCTTATTTTGGCCAAAAGGGCTCAAATATAAAATTAGTAACCAACATTGAGTATGTAAATAAAGACGATATTTATTTAATGTTTAGCAAAAAAACGGTGTCGGTTACTGAGCTTGCAGTAATTAATGAGCATATAAACAAAAACAAAACAGCACTTAAAGCGCTGTTTAAATACTAGGAGTGTAATGAAAACTTTATTTTTAACATTTACTACACTGCTATTTACTCACTTTAATGCCCTTGCGTGTTCAAAAACATTAGTGATGGGCACTAACGAAACTAATTGGCCGCCTTACCTTGTTAAGCAAGGTGATACATTTTTAGGCACAGAAGTGGATGCTGTAAACGCTATTTTTAAAGATTCAAAATTTTGTATTAAATGGACTTATTTTCCGAGTTTTTCGCGTGTTCAGGCTGAGCTTAAAAATGGCCGAGTAGATATAACCTACGCGGCAAGTTACACAAAAAAACGTGCTCAATATGCGCACTTTAGTTTGCCCTACCGCGCAGAAGTTATGCATCTTTATAAACATAAAGACTCGCCTGATGTAGCAAGTTTACCTGAGCTTTTTAGTAAGGAGTTTACAGCTGGTATTAACCGAGGAAGCTTTTTTGGTAACGAGCTTGAACAACTAAAAACTAAGTATTCAACACAGGTCGTGCTTACTGCTCAAGCAAATAATCGATTTAGTATGCTAGATAAAAAACGAATTGACTATGTTATTGAAGACTCAGTGGTTGCGCAGTACTTTGTAAAAAAACACCCCTCAATTACGCAGGTAAAGTCTATTACACCGATTAACGTTAACAATGTGCACTTTATGCTAAGTAAGGAGTCGCTAACACTTGATGACGTGGCGACCGTTAATCAATTAATTACTAAAAATGCAGCTGCTATAAAGTTAATTTATCAACCTGTGCATTAAAGCATGGGCAATAACTTAGCTCTTTGGCTGCGCCCTCTTTAATATTGTTTGGCATTAGTAATTATTTACATTGTGGCTGTAAGCACATTCAACACTACATACGCTAAAAATAGTGGCTTAAAAACGAGAATTGCCGTTATTTTCGCTTGGTTATAAATTAGCTGCCTTTTATCTTTCATTCGTTGTGGCTGATCTGTATAATTCGCCAGCTAATTTACCCTATTGTCTGGTTCTTGTTTGTGGCGTGTTGCTGCAGCGTACTCCTGTCAGTACTAATCTAGGATTACCCTTTTTGATCTCCACCGCAAATATTACGATGCAGTTTGGCGCAGAGCCGTTGTTTGAAAACATTTCAGCTAAATTTGGTAACGGTAACCGTTACGGTTTAATTGGCGCTAACGGCTGCGGCAAGTCGACTTTCATGAAAATTTTAAGCGGTGCGCTTGTTCCAAGTGCGGGTAATGTATCTATTACTCCAGGGTTGAAATTAGGTAACCTAAGCCAAGACCAGTTTGCTTTTGAGCAATACAGCGTTGTAGACGCGGTAATTATGGGCGACGTGGAGCTTTGGAAAGTAAAGCAAGAGCGCGAACGTATTTACTCGTTACCAGAAATGAGCGAAGACGACGGCATGAAAGTAGCCGATCTTGAAAGTGTATTTGCTGAAATGGACGGTTACACGGCAGAAAGCCGCGCTGAAGAAATTTTGCTTGAAGCGGGTATCGATAAAGAATTTCATTACGGGTTAATGGCAAACGTTGCCCCAGGTTGGAAACTACGTGTGCTTTTAGCTCAGGCGTTATTTGCAAATCCTGACATTTTGCTACTGGATGAGCCTACCAATAACTTGGATATTCATACAATTACGTGGCTTGCTAACGAGCTTAACAAACGTAAATGTACGATGATTATTATTTCGCATGACCGTCACTTTTTAAACTCGGTATGTACACACATGGCCGACATTGATTACGGTGAGCTGCGTATTTACCCTGGTAACTACGAGAAGTTTTTAGATGCTGCGGGCCTACAGCGTGAGCAACTTTTAGCTGAAAACGCTAAAAAGAGCGCTGAGATTGACGAGCTACAAGACTTTGTTAACCGTTTTGGTGCTAACGCTTCAAAAGCTAAACAAGCGAGTTCGCGCGCTAAAAAAATGGATAAAATTAAGCTTGATGAAGTTAAATCTTCAAGCCGTATGAGCCCATCACTTTCGTTTGACGAAGGTAAAAAAATGTATCGTCAAGCGCTTGAAGTTAATAAGCTTGGCCATGGTTTTGATGGCGAAACGTTATTTACTGGTGGCGACTTACTACTAGAAGCTGGCGCTAAGCTTGCTGTAATTGGCGAAAATGGTGTGGGTAAAACTACATTTTTACGCTGTTTAGTAGATGAGCTTAAAAGTAATGAAGGCGAAATTAAATGGTCTGAAAATGCGACCTTTGGTTATTGCCCGCAAGACAGCACTAAAGATTTTGAAAACGATTTAACGTTGTTTGATTGGATGTCGCAATGGCGTACAGCTAAGCACAACGATTTAATGGTTCGTGGCATGTTAGGCCGTTTGTTGTTTACAGCAGACGATTCAAACAAAAAAGCGCGTAACTGTTCTGGTGGTGAAAAAAACCGCCTGTTATTTGGTAAGTTAATGATGCAAGACGTTAACGTTCTTGTAATGGACGAACCAACTAACCACATGGATATGGAAGCCATTGAAGCGCTTAACAATGCGCTTAAAGACTTTGAAGGTACGCTTATTTTTGTAAGCCATGACCGTGAGTTTGTATCGTCATTAGCTACGCGTATCATTGATATTAAAGATAAAAAAGTAATCGACTTCCAAGGTACGTTTGACGAATACCTAGCAAGTTGTGAAGAGAAGAAAGCGTAAACTTTTTCTAATTGCTTATAAAAACGGTGCTAAATTTAGCACCGTTTTTTTATGTGTGGAATTTGAGTTTAACTATAAAATTAATTAATAAAGGCTTAAATAAATAATTCACTAAGAGGTTAAGAGACGCTACGCTTTTAGAGTCAGTGATAAAATACTCGTTTCTGGCTTGGTTCTTCTCATTTACTCCTCTTTGGCTTCTCCTAGTGCAATAGTTTTTCAAGTAAATAATTCACTAATGGTGATATAAGACGCAGCGCTTTTAAAGTGAGTGATAAAATAAAAAAGCACTGTTTTTTTGACTTTATTTTTCTTAGTTACTGCTGCTTCGCTTTTCCTTATGCAATTAATGGCTCTTATCGCAGAGCTAATTATTCACATTATTTTTATTGGTAAATACTGCATACATCACTGCTTTAAATCTAGTCATATTCTCCTGTAAGTCTTTGTCACTTAATGCTAATGTTTATGGAGTGAGTTATTTAAAATTCTAATGGCTAAACCAAGAGGTAACTATGTCTAATTGGGTTGAAGCAACAGTAAAAAGCGTAACATGGTGGAGCGAAACGCTCTTTAGCTTAACCGTTAATGCTAATGTAGAGCCGTTTAAAGCAGGGCAATTTACAAAGCTTTCTATTATGGATGGCGACAAGCGTATTGCTCGGGCTTATTCATATGTGAATGCCCCTGAAAATCCCGATCTTGAATTTTACCTTATTAACGTTATTGACGGTTTGCTTTCTCCTCGTTTAGCTACATTACAACCTGGCGAAACCGTATTAATAGAACAACACGCAACTGGCTTTTTTACCCTTGATGAAATACCACAAAGCGATCAGCTTTGGATGTTAGGTACTGGCACTGCCATAGGGCCTTTTTTATCAATATTGCAACAGCCCGATGTGTGGAAAAAATACAAAAGCATAAACTTAGTGCATGGTGTACGTTTTAATAACGATTTAAGCTATCAGGCACTTATTAACGAGTTATTAAGAGTGTACCCAGAACAACTCAACTATATTCCGGTTGTAAGTAGAGAGGAGCCATTACAAGGCTTAAGTGGCCGGATTACTAACGCTATTGAGAGCAACGGCTTGTTTGAACATGTAAAATTAAATCCTGAGCCTAGTAACGCGCAATTTATGATTTGCGGAAACCCACAAATGGTAAAAGACACAACCGCGCTACTTCTCGATAAAAACTTTACGCGTAACCGCCGCAAAGCACCCGGTAACATTACTGTAGAGCAGTACTGGTAGGCTACAGTGGTGGTATTAACTACCCGATAACGTTAAAATTTGCTATGTTGCACCCTTATACCAATATTAGCAAAAATATGATCATTCTATCGCATTAAATAACTCACTAACTGCGTTAAAAATTATTCATATAGAACAACTATATGTCACAATTTTCGCCTTGTTATTGTGCTATTTTCTTGACGCTATAATAGATCGCTTATTTAATGTAATTGGTATTACACGTGTTTAGTGTTCATTTTAGGAAAGTTATGAAACCGTTATCTATTATTTTTGCCTCGTTAATTACCACCGTTGCGCTTATTACTTACGCCGCAGAACAAAGCGAGCCTGAGCAAAAAGAGCAGCAAGTTGAAGCTCAAGCAAACGTTGAAAAACCAAAAGTTGAAGATGAGCAATCAGTAACTCAAGTCAAAGCTGACGACAAAGTAAATACGCTTGAATACAAAGCACCTGAGCTTAAAAAGCCAACAATTGATGCGACTAAACCAGACGATTCAAAGGTATTGGGTAACGAGCAGATTAAACCTACTGAAAAGCCGAAAAATAAAATAGAAAAAGCAGTGGCTGTAGCCGAAGCTGAAAAAGCAGTTACGCAAGCAAAAGAAGCGCTGACAGTTAAGCAACAAACTAAAGCTAAGCAATCGCGCGAATCACTTGCGGTAGTAGAGCAGTTAGTTAAAGCGTATAACGCGCGTAACATTGAAGAGTTTCTTCGTGTGTATGCCGAAGATGTTGAGTTTTATATTTTCCCTAATGAGCTATTATTTAAAGGTAAAGAAAAACTAATAGAACGTTATGGGCTAATGTTTAAAAAGTTAAAGTGTATTCACTCATCACCAATTAAGCGCATAGTGCACGGTGATATAGTGATTGATCACGAACTATCAGAAACCTGCTCAACTGACGAAAAGGTAGTTGATAAACGCTCAGAACTTATTTCGAGTTACCAAATTAAAGATGGAAAAATAGTACGCGTACTGTTTTTTAGATAAAGGCTTTATATGCAAATAAATGACGACAAAAAAATTCGCTTAATGTATCGCATCGAGCCCGGTTGCCTTGGCCCTAAGGGTGCTGAGCATGTTGAAGATTTTTGTCGTTTTGCAAATAAACATATTAAGTCACCATTTTATGGCCAATTTGTATTTTTACCTCGTTACGATAAAACCATAGACGAGCGACAATATAGCGTTAACAGCCGTAATTTATCCCTTGTGCAGGCTCGAGCTTACTTAAAGCACTTTGATATTAATATTGAAGAATTTGAAGAGCAACTCGACGAGCTCCTCACTAAAGCGATTGATTTATACTTTAAGCGATAGCGTTTAATTGCTGTTGCTTAGGTATTCTCCCCCTCCACAATACGTTTTTATTTTAATTATTATTAAAAGTATAAGTAATTTCTTTCACAAAGATAAAGTAATCAGTAATAACTGAGAAAAACCAGATCGGCCAATATGTATCACTTACTTTAAAAGCGCAGCGCCTCTTAACCTCTTTGTGGATAATTCGCCCTTTAAAAGCTTCTATTTGCACAATGAGAAGTAAAAGAGGAGTAAATGAGAAAGCCAAAAACAGTATTTTTATGTTTTATCACTACTCTAAAAGCGCAGCGCCTCTTAACCTCTTTGTGAATTAATTAGCTTTTTAAAAGCTTTTATTTGCACAATGAGAAGTAAAAGAGGAGTAAATGAGAAAAGCTAAAAACAAAAAAGCGGTGTTAATTTTAACACCGCTTAATGCGAAATATGTTTAGCTATGTGCTTTAGTAAGCTTGGGTTACAACATAGGTTTTATAACATCAAACACAGCTTCTATATGGTCGTCTCTGTCGTTTAATGCAGCTATGTAACGGTACTTTTTGCCACCTGCGTTTTCGAATATTTCACGATTTTCGCCTTCTAGCTCTTCAAGTGTTTCTAGGCAGTCGGCGCTAAAAGCAGGGCTGATAATGGCTACATCGGTAATACCCTCATCAGGCAGGGCTTCAAGCGTTGCATCGGTATATGGCTTTAACCACTCGGCTTTACCAAATCGACTTTGAAAAGTACTAATTACTTTGTCTTTATCAAGACCTAGTTTTTCGACAACTAAGCGTGTGGTTTGTAAACATAGGCAATGGTACGGATCGCCGCGCTCTAAAAATAGTTTAGGCATACCGTGATACGAAAAAACAATTTTTTGTGGCATACCATTCGCTTCAAAATCCTCACTAATACTATTAGCAAGTGACTCAATATAACGGGTGTTTTTATGATAGCCATTAATAAAATGCAGCTCTGGCACCCAGCGCCATTTGCGCAGTACGCTCGATACAGCATCGAACGTTGAACCCGTGGTTGGGCTAGAATATTGCGGATACATTGGCAATATAATAATACGCGTTAAGCCTTTATCACGAAGCTCCTCAAGGCCGGCCTCTATTGAGGGATTACCATAGCGCATTGCCATTACCACTTCAGTATTGGTATAACCTTGTTCTTTTAATAAGGTATTTAGCTTTACGCTTTGTTGGCGAGTAATGTGGGTAAGTGGTGAGCCATTTTCGGTCCATATACTTTCGTATAATTTAGCCGAACGCTTAGGGCGCACACGCAAAATAATGCCATGTAAAATTATCATCCATACTAGGCGTGGTATTTCTACAATGCGTGGATCTGATAAAAACTCACGTAAGTATATACGAAGCGCAGCAGCTGTTGGTGCATCAGGGCTACCTAGGTTAGTAAGCAGTATTCCCGTTTTTTGGTTAAAACGCCCATCATGGGGATTGTCAGTAACCGCAGAAAATCGCGACACAGAGTGCTCCTTCAAGCAAATTCAATAATGTATTTTATGCACATTGTAACGAAAAAAACTGCCGTTTAGATCAATCATTTAGCAGTTTTAACCATAATTCTAAATGGGGCTGGTTTTTTAGATTCTAGTTGCTGCAGTTTTTCTATTGATTTGCGGCTAAATACATGACCTTTAAGCAGCAACATTATACCCGAATGGCTGTGCAGAGCATGGCCGAGTATCATTTGCTCTTTAAGCTCATGGGCATTACAAATTAGTACTGATCCTGCTGAACTTTTTTGTTCGTGTAGTTTTGCATGGCTTGCTTCAAGCGCACGAACTATTTTAGGGTGGTAGAACGAACCACTATAAAGTTTTACACTTTCGAGTGCGTCCTCGTGGCGCTGCTTTTCATCGCTTGCATTGCTCTGCTCAAACGCATCCCAGTAGTCGCGCGCTAAACCTAATACCATAGCCCCTATCGGTATGTCGTTTCCAGCAAGGCCTTTGGGCATTCCATTTCCGTTAAAACGTTCAAACTGATAATAAATAGCATCCGACAAATCGTGTAAATGTATTGCTGGCATTAGCATTAATTGTGCAGTACTTGGGTGAGTATAAAAGGTCTTACGTTGTTGCTCATTTAACCGATTTAGCGGTTTTTTATAAAGTTCAGGATCCATAGCAAGTAAACCTATTTGTGCTAAATAACCAGCCATTGGGGCAAGATCAATGCTTTTTTGCGACAGGTTTAAGTAAAGCGCTATTTGTGTGCAGGTATTTGCAATATTTTGTGCTTTGTTGCCATCAAGGTAAGGATTCGCGTTTACAAAATTATATAGCAGCTCAACGGTTGATTTGTGCTCTTGTTTTTCGCGCTCGTTGGCGTCTTCTAGCTTTTTTAAAACTTGTTTAATTTGTAAGGTGCGTTTTTCTACTCGTTGCTCTAACGTGTTGTTTAGCTCAAGTAGTTCTTGGTTTTGTGCCTTAACTTGTGTTTCTAATTTTTTGTTTTGCTTTTTTAGCGCAAATTTTTCTAGGCTATCTTTAATGCTTCGAAGTAATAAGTCGTTTTGCCATGGTTTTTGAATATAACCATTTATTTGCCCTTGATTAACAGCCGCTAGGGTTGTTTGTATATCGGCGTAACCGGTTAATAAAATGCGTTGAGTGTCGGGTGCCAGCGCACGCGCTTTTTCTAAAAACTCGGCACCGTTCATTACTGGCATCCGCATGTCGCTAATAATTAAACCAAATTCATGATTTTTAAAAAGTGTTAATGCGTTTTGCGGATTATCGCAAACAATAACCGTTAAGCCATTTACTTCAAGTAGTCGTGTTAACGTACGTAGTACTATTTCGTCATCATCAATACAAAGTACATCAACCTGATTCATTGGTGTGTTTGGTGTTGCTTGAGTCATTGCGCCGCCTTTAAATTACTTCTGGCTAAATAATAGCTTAAAAAAACATCCGTGACCTGTTTATGCTTACCTTTTATATAGAGTAGGAGTCACCTAATGTGGTTATTATCTATAAGTAGATAAATGCTCACACTAAAGTTGCAAATTCGCATGTAGACGACTAAACGTTAAGTATAAAGTTATCTATATGGATGAAAGGAATGAATGGATCAGATGGTAATTTTGAACGTGCTTTTTTAAACGAACAAAAGCTGCGCTTGGCCGCAGAACAATTACTCAAAGATAAAAGCACCGTTTTAGTTGCCATAAATAATGAATTACAAAAAAAAGTAGCCGATTTAGAACACCAGCAAATGCTGTTTGTGCAAACCGAAAAAATGGCAACCTTAGGAACGCTTTGTGCAGGCGTAGCCCATGAAATAAATACCCCGCTTGCCTATGCAATGAGTAATATAGAAAGCTTACAAAATTCTACTCCTTTGCTCATCACGTTGCTAAAGCTTAACGAGCAATACTTAAACAATGAAATTAAAGAAAGCCGTTTTAAACACGAAATAGACATACTCAATTTACAGTATCCGTATGCGTGGCTTTATAACAATTTGCAGGGACAAGTTAACGACAGCGTTGAAGGACTCAAACGAATAAAACAAATTGTGCATGACTTATTAAACTTTGCCCACCCCTCCTCCTCGCAAGATAAGCAACTAACCGATGTAACAACGGGTGCTAATAATGCTTTAAGATTATTAAGTAACAAACTCAAACTATGCGAGATAAAAACGCGGTTTGAACCAATACCACTTATTTGGTGCAATTTATCATCAATTAATCAAATTTTTGTAAATCTATTAATGAATGCTTGGCAAGCATGCGAGCTTGATTTAGAAAAAGGCTGCATTATTGAGGTCAATATTTTTGAACTAGACACAAATATCTGTATTGAGGTAAAAGATAATGGCTGTGGAATGAGTGAAGACACAATAGCGCATATGTTTGACCCTTTTTACACAACAAAAGAAGTTGGAGAAGGTACCGGTATGGGTATGACACTTGTATACGCTATGGTGAGCGATCATGGCGGAAAAATAGAAGTTAACAGCATATTAGGGACAGGTACGACCATCCGCTGCCTATTACCTTTAAAAGCGTAAACTAACGGACAAAATCACAATGCAAATAAAAAGTTAACAGATCCATTTTTGAAGTTTAATGCTCTTGTAGCGTGTATTTTAATCGATTAAACGTGGTTTTTTCTTATCTTGAAATTTATTTGCATACTTAGACCAAATATTTAGTTTTTTTCATTTCTTTTTGTTTGCATATGTTGCTAGGATGTTTGCAACAGGTTATGAGCACCATAACCACACACATATTATAAGAACACAAAAAAACAGGGTCGTCACTATGCCAACATACCGTTTAAACACACTTGCTGTAGCCGTTGCTTTCGCGTTTAGCGCACCAAGCATTGTTAACGCAGAAGAAGCACCAGTGCAAGCTGCTAAAAACATTGAGCAAATATCTGTATTAGGATCGCGTGTATCTAACCGTACTTCTACTGAGTCTTCTTCTCCTATTGATTTAATTGACGCAGATGATTTAACCAAAGGTGGTTTTACCGAGCTTGGCCAAAGCCTGCAAGCCACAGCGCCTTCATTTAACTTTTCGCGTACACAAGTATCTGACGGTTCTGATTTATTTAGACCCGCAACACTTCGTGGCCTACAGCCAGATCAAACTCTTGTATTAGTAAATGGTAAACGTCGCCATAACCAATCAATTTTTGGCCTTAACGGTACAGTAGGCGCAGGCGCTGCGGGTACTGATATGAATGCCATTCCGCTAACGGCGCTTAAAGGCGTTGAAGTATTACGCGACGGCGCTGCAGCGCAGTATGGCTCTGACGCTATTGCAGGTGTTATTAACTTGTCTCTTAATAACTCAACCGGTATTACAACGGGTTTTGTACAATACGGCGGCACAAGTGAAGGTGACGGCGACACTATTTCAGCAGGTTTAAACCGTGGTTTTGAATTAGGTAACGAAGGCGGCTTTATTAACCTATCGCTTGAGTACCGTGATGCCGATGGCACTAACCGCGCCGAGCGTGATACGGGGGGTTCGCTTAATGTTGAACCAGGTACGTTAAGTGAAGATGTACGCTGGGGCCAAGGTAACTCAGAAAGTGAATTTACATCGTTATTTTACAACATGGCTTTACCAATGGGCGACGGCGAGCTTTACTCGTTTGGTGGCTACTCAGAGCGCACGGCGCTGGGTAATGGTTTTTACCGTAACTTTAACGAAGCCTCTAAAAACGTAACACAAGTATACAGCGATGGTTTTTTACCGCGCATATATAACGAAGCACAAGATATTTCAGTCGCGCTTGGTTTTAAAGGCGATATAAACACAGATTGGAATTACGATGTATCGGCCGTTTACGGTGAAAACCAATACGACTTTACATCACGCAATACATTAAACGCTTCTTACGCTGCTGAGTATTTATTTAACAACCCAAGTGCAAGCGATGCCGATATTGCAGCAAATTCAGGCCCTAGTGGCGGTTACTCAGGTGGTTTTAGATTTGATCAAACAACGCTTAACCTTGATGTGAACGGTATTGTAGATATTGGCCGTGGTGAACCTTTATATGTAACAGTAGGCGCTGAATACCGCAAAGAAAACTACGAAATAGTGCCTGGCGATGAAGCATCATACGCCTGTGGACTAGCAAATATGGATACCTCGTACCCATCAGTAAACGATCCGGACCAATTTGCACAGTGTGGTTTTCAGGCTTATAACGGCCTACGCCCTGAAGCGGCTAACGACAGCGACCGTAACAGCTACGCAGTTTATGTAGACGTAGAAACTATGATCACCGATGCATGGAACGTCAGTGGTGCGCTACGTTATGAAGATTTCTCAGATGCTGGGGATGATTTAATTGGTAAATTAGCAACACGTTATGAATTTTCAGATGACTTTGCTGTACGTGGTGCGGTATCTACTGGTTTTAGAGCACCATCACTTCAACAAAGTGGTTATACAGCCTTTACAACTAACTTAGGCTCAGACGGTACATTAACGCAGTCGTTCACTGCAAACACAGGGACCGCTTTCCCAAGCGCGTTAGGCGTAGATAGCTTAGAGCTTGAAACATCAACAAACTACAGCGCAGGTTTTGTTTACGATGTAACAAGCGAGCTTTCACTAACGGTTGATTTTTACCGCGTAGAAATTGAAGACCGTATTACGCTTGGCAGCTTACTTACGGCTGACGACGTATCGTTTAGCTCAGAAGCAGTTGCAGCGCTACAAGCAACAGGAGCAGTGCAAGCTAACTACTTCTCAAACTCGGTTGATTCTACTACGCAAGGTGTTGATATTATTGCATCGTACCGCACTGAAGTTGAAGGCGGCAATTTAGGAGTAACCTTTGCAGGTAACCTAAACGATACTAAAATTGACGGCGTAAATGCTCAAGACGGTATTCCTGAAGCGGTTGCTTTTGATGATTTACAACGTAGCTTTTTTACCGACGGACAACCTAGTGAACGTGCAACGCTTACGTTTGACTACGAGCGCGATGCCTACACATCAACCATTCGCTTTAACTACTTTGGCGAAACAGATGTAAAATACTTTGGTAACGACCATATAGAGCTTGCAACAGATGGCTCGTTTAAAGCGACAAGTACGGTTGAATCTGCTGTGTTAGTTGACTTAAATGTGAGCTACCAAATTAACGACATGTTTGCACTTTCGGTAGGTGCCGATAATGTATTTGATGAAACTCCTGATGAACTAGGTGATGATGAGGTGCTTAATGCCATTACTAATGGTGCATTTAAATATCCAGTACGTGCATTACCTTACGGCTTTGACGGCAGAACGTACTATGCAAAAGTAAGCTTTAGTTTTTAATTTATAAAGCAAACTAAAGTAATATTAAGCGCAGTTATTAACTGCGCTTTTTTTATACTTTTTTATTATTAAAAAAGTATCTGTTGGGCATTAAAAATACTTGCGCGGTTGAAAATTAAGCCTACAATCGCCATCTCTTAAATAGGCTAATATAAAAGCCTTTTTATTATTTAACTTAAAATAACCATTAGTTGATAGGAAATATATGACTAAAAAATCTAAAGCAAAAACCGCAAGCAACAGCGCGGTAGACACAGGACGAGGCGTTATAAACCACAATGCACTAGCGGCGATGGTCACCTCTAAATTATTTAAACCACAAGTAGTTAAAGCTAAAAAAGGCAAAGGTTCGTTTAAACGCAACAACAAGCATTCAGGACAAGAGTCCTATTTAATCGCGGCTTAAATAGCACCGATCAAATAGGGCTTTTGAATATAGTAGGTGAGGTTTTATACCTCGCTTTTACTTTTAAAGCATTTAAGCCACGTTACATGAGCGCGAAGTAAATTCGCACCTACGGGTTTGGTGTTTGCACGATGTAGGTGAGGTTTTATACCTCGCGTTCACTTTTAGAGCATTAAAGCCATGTTACATGAGCGCGAAATAAATTCGCACCTACGGGTTTGGTGTTTGCACGATGTAGGTGAGGTTTTATACCTCGCTTTCACTTTTAGAGCATTAAAGCCATGTTACATGAGCGCGAAATAAATTCGCACCTACGGGTTTGGTGTTTGCAAGATGCAGGTGAGGTTTTATACCTCGCGTTCACTTTTAGAGCATTTAAGCCATGTTACATAAGCGCGAAATAAATTCGCACCTACGGGTTTAGTGTTTGCACGATGTAGGTGAGGTTTTATACTTCACTTTCAGTTCTTTATTATTTTAACTCCCAAGCTACCCTCTAAAAGCGCAGCGCCTCTAAACCTCTTTGTGGATAACAGCCCTTAAAATATGAATGCACAAAGAGAAGAAAAAGAGGAGTAAATAAGCAGACAAAGTCCATTTTTTTAAGTTATATGATATTTCACCACCGAGGCGCTGTGCGCTACACAGAGAAAGCACGAGTAATGGTTAGTCACTGCTCCTTGTTTTCTCCTTCACTTCTCGGTGGTGATTTAATTACTTGTTTACTAATGCATCCGACTAAATGTAAAAGCGGTGCTTCTAAACGCCAGCAAGCTGCGCGTCTACAGGTGCTTATACTCAAGTTAGAGTATCGTCTGTAGAAGAAATTTGCTCACGTTAGAAGTGTAGTTTCTAACCTTTAAAACTATTATTTTTAATTGTTTGTGATGGGTTTTCACCAAATAGTTGCGTGTAATCTTTAGCAAATTGTCCCGCATGCCAAAATCCCCAATTGGCTGCTATTACTGAAATTGGCTTATCTTGGTTTAATTTTTTTAGTTCCCGCCTTACATTATTTAAGCGTGTTAAACGTAAAAACCGCAAAGGGTTAATTCCTAAAATACTCTCAAAACTATACTGAAGTGTGCGCCTACTTACAAAAGCAAGCTCGCACAGCTCGGTTATGGTTATTGGGTTTTGTGGATTTGTGGCCACGTAATCTTTTACTTTATCTACTACGGCTTTTCGATGTTTATAACTTGGCGCAATATTTTGTTGTGGATTATCTGCCTGTAATAAGTGTAGTGCCAACATGTTTAGCATATCTTGTTGCGATTCGGTTTTAAGTCCAAAGCCCTTGCCTACAACCATGCTATTAATTATTTGCCTTGCCGTTTGCAATGATGAGTTGCTTACCGATAAGCGAGCTGATTGTGCAGATGACAGGTTTTTCAATGTTACGCCTTGTAGCTGCGCCATATATTCAATTGAATTCCAATCGATTACCAAACCATAAATATTAAATTGCTCAGGGGTTATCAGCTCAAAGTCATTATCACTTGTGCGGCACATAAATTGATTACTTGCCACACTTAGACCATTAATCTTACTTTGCTGCGACTGACAAGGAATGCCAAGCCAAACCGAATTGGGGGCGATGTTACATTGCTGACGAAGCGCTCGCTCGGTGTATTCTTTAAACACATGAATATTGGCGTAATCTGTTTCTTCAATAAAACCATAAAAGCTGCCGTCGCTCATTTGATCGTACTTTTGTTGCCATTGAGTAAGGCTATGCGCTTGCTCGTCTATATCGTGTGTTTGCACCTTGCTCTTTAGTGGTGCGTTGTAGCTACTTTGCTGCGCCATATAGGGGATGCTCTTTTTCGTTACACTTTTATTATGGTTAAGTTAACACCGCTTTGCGTATGTAACCAATTGAATTGGATTAATAAATAATCTTTTGCCGAAATTCGATAGTTACTTGGTACAAAATAAGCTGTCTTGTAACTATTGAAAATTGATTTATAGCTAAAGATGCAGCAAAACCTATACCAAGGTTTATCATATTAGTTATGTGGAGTAAATCATGGGGCAAGCGTACAGTTACACTTTAGGTACACACACTTATAAATTCAAGAACTTAGCCCAGTTAATGGCTAAAGCAACGCCGCAACGTTCGGGTGATCGCTTAGCGGGCGTCATTGCACAATCAGCACAAGAACGTGCTGTGGCTCAAATGACATTGGCCGATGTACCTCTTAAAACATTTTTAAATGAGGTACTTATTCCCTACGAAGATGACGAAATTACACGCTTAATTATTGACGAGCACGATGCCAATGCCTTTATGGCTATTGCACATTTAACTGTAGGCGATTTTCGTAATTGGCTTTTAAGCGACTTTGCAACACCCGCTGTACTTGCAAGTATAAGGCAAGGAATTACGCCTGAAATGGCTGCTGCAGTTAGCAAAATAATGCGCAATCAAGATCTCATATTAATTGCTAAAAAGTGCCATGTTACAAGTGCTTTTAGAAACACTATTGGCCTCCCTGGGCATTTATCTACACGTTTACAACCAAATCATCCAACTGACGATATTAACGGTATTGCTGCATGCATGCTTGATGGGCTGCTATACGGTAATGGCGATGCCGTAATAGGTATAAACCCAGCAACCGACAACGTTGCCCAGGCCATTAAATTAATGACATTAATGGATGATGTTATTCAAAAATACGCCATACCGACGCAAAGCTGTGTACTAACCCATGTTACTAACACTATTGAATGTATAGAAGCTGGCGCACCGGTTGATTTGGTATTTCAGTCGATTGGCGGCACGGAGGCTACTAACTCAAGTTTTGGTTTTAATTTAAATACCTTAGCTGAAGCGCAAGATGCCGCTTTGAGTTTAAAGCGCGGCACTGTTGGCAATAATGTGATGTATTTTGAAACTGGGCAAGGCAGTTCGCTTTCAGCAAATGCGCATCATGGGCTTGATCAGCAAACGTGTGAAGCTCGCGCTTATGCAGTTGCTCGTAAGTTTGATCCGTTACTGGTTAATACCGTGGTGGGGTTTATTGGCCCTGAATATTTGTTTGATGGTAAAGAAATTACCCGAGCAGGACTTGAGGATCACTTTTGCGCTAAGTTACTAGGCATACCGATGGGGTGCGACGTGTGTTACACCAATCATGCAGAGGCCGATCAAAACGATATGGATAATTTGCTAACGCTATTAGGTGTTGCAGGTTGCTCGTTTGTAATGGGAATACCTGGCTCTGACGATATTATGCTTAACTACCAAACTACGTCGTTTCATGATGCATTATATGTGCGTCGAGTTCTTGGCTCTAGACCCGCCCCTGAGTTTGAAGCATGGCTAAGCAAAATGAAAATTATGCAAAGCACTACCGACATCACACTTTCAGATACCTTGCCTCCCGCTTTTGCTAAACCTCTGGGTGCAATTGCTGGAGGTGGCTCATGAAATCACGTTCAAAACCGACCACTCCATTAGATAACTCAGTAAATGAGCATAAAAATAACGGTAATGTAGTGCACAACCCTTGGAGTGATTTACGGCGTTTTACCGACGCCCGTATTGGGCTTGGTCGCGCTGGTATAAGTTTGCCAACCTCAGAAATGCTGGCTTTTCAGCTATCTCATGCACAAGCGCGTGATGCGGTGAGTTTTCCGCTTGATATTAACGAAATGACTGAGCAACTAGGCAGTATTAGTGCTCTAAAAGAGGTTGCCCCTCCCCTGCATTTACACAGCCAAGCCGTTGACAGGGTTACTTACCTTCAGCGACCCGATTTAGGCCGCAAACTTGATGAAAATGGTAGGCAAGTACTTCTCAGCTATATGAATAAACAAAAACACACTACGCAGGTTAAATACGATTTAGCGATTGTAGTGGTTGATGGACTTTCGTCGTTGGCGGTACAAAAAAATGCATACCCATTTATAACAGAGCTATTAACGCACCTTACAACAGACAAGCAATTTAAAATTGCTCCCATTACTTTGGTTGAGCAAGGGCGAGTAGCGATTGGCGACGATATAGGTGAGTTGCTAAATGCGCAGGTGGTTATGGTGTTAATAGGAGAGCGCCCAGGACTTAGTTCGCCAGATAGCCTTGGCTTGTATTTAACATGGGAGCCCAAAACAGGACTTAACGATGCATGTCGTAATTGCATATCGAATATTCGCCCTGCAGGCCTACCTTATACAGAAGCGGCGAGACGCGCACTGTACTTATTACGTGAAGCTAAAAAACTGAAACTAACTGGGGTTAATTTAAAAGACCGCACACAAGATGATGTAATTGAGCATCAGGCTTCAACCACTAACTTTTTAATTGCTGAGTAATTTTAATTAAAAACACATGAAATAAAAAAATAAAAACTAAACATCAACGGAGAAAGGTTATGTCTACTAATAATAATACAGAGTACCTTGCTAAAAGACAGTTAAAACGGGGTACTGCGGGGTGGTTATTGCTCGCAGGTTTGGGTGTGTCGTATGTAATATCGGGTGACTTTGCAGGCTGGAACTTTGGTATCGCCGAAGCCGGTTGGGGTGGTTTTGCCATTGCTGCAGTATTAATGGCGGTTATGTATTTAGCGCTTGTACTATCGCTTGCTGAAATGTCAGCTGCAATACCTGCTGCAGGCGGTGGTTATAGTTTTGCGCGTCAAGCTATGGGGCCAGCGGGAGGCTATTTAACTGGGCTTGCCGTATTAATTGAATACGCTTTAGCGCCCGCTGCTATTGTTATTTTTATAGGCTCGGCAGTTGAAGCCCTCACCGGGTTTAATGGTCCATGGGTATATGCATTATTTTACTTACTATTTGTAGGAATTCATTTAGCGGGCGTAGGAGAAGCGCTTAAAGTAATGATGGTAATAAGTGGTTTAGCGGTATTAGCTATTATTGCAACGGCTTTTGTTTTAATCACAAATTTTGATGCATCACGCTTATTTGACGTCCCCGTAACCGATGCAGTGGGAGCCAGTGAGTTTTTACCTTTAGGTTGGTACGGGGTTTGGGCTGCATTACCGTTTGCTATGTGGTTATTTTTAGCGGTTGAAGGTGTACCGCTTGCTGCAGAAGAAGCAAAAGATCCCGCTAAAGATGTGCCAAAAGGCATTATTGGTGCAATGATCTTTTTGTTATTTACTGCTTTTTTAGTTGTTGTTTTAGTACCTGGTGCTGGCGGTGCTGCTGCAATGGGGGCAAGTGCTGTACCTTTAGTTGATGCATTAAATGCATCGGGTAGTGAGGGCTTAGCAACCGTTGTAAATATATTAGGGCTTGCGGGTTTAGTTGCTTCGTTTTTCTCTATTATTTATGGTTATAGTCGCTTAGTGTTTGCTTTATCTAGAGCCGGTTATTTACCACGTTCGTTGTCGATTACGACTAATCGCAAAGTGCCAGCACGTGCGTTGATTGTACCGGCAGTATTTGGCTTTTTAGTATCACTCAGTGGTGAAGGTGACTTAATACTTGCAATGGCAGTAGTAGGTGCAACGCTCTCGTATGCATTAATGGCGCTGAGCCATATTTTACTTCGCGTTAAACAACCTGATTTACCTCGCCCGTACAAAACTCCAGGTGGCGTAGTTACGTCAAGTATTGCTTTAGTACTTTCGCTTATAGCATTAACGGGTGTGTATGCGTTTGACCCTCGTGCATTTTTATACACTATGGTGCTGTTTATTGTGGGCGCCGCATATTACTTTGGCTATAGCTCAAAACACTTAGTTGCTAAAAGCGCTGATGAAGAGTTTGCAATGTTGGCAAATGCAGAATCTGATTTAGAAATGGCTAAGTAGGTATTAATAGTTATTAAATATAAGTGAGGCTCCCCCCTCACTTATATTTTTATACGTACAATACGATGTAAAAATGGTGCCTGCATGTAGGCATCAAGTCCCTTATCTACTTTATTAATACCGTTTAAAACTAAAACTTTATGTTGCCGCGTAGCGCTTTGTTTTGCCCGTGTTTGGTTTTTTTGTCCATGCGCTTTCGCTGTGAATTACGGCTGGGCTTGGTGGCACGACGCGCTTTATTAACAACGGTAGCACTAAGTATTAAATCTTTTAAGCGCTTAAGGGCATCTTCTCGGTTTAGCTCTTGAGTACGATGGCTTTGCGCTTTAATTATTAAAACGCCTTCTTTGGTAATTCTTGTATCATTTAAGGCAAGTAAGCGTTCTTTGTAGAAGTCAGGTAATTTAGAGCGGTTAATATCAAAGCGTAAATGAATTGCACTTGCGACTTTGTTAACATTTTGACCACCGGCACCTTGCGAACGAATAGCCGTTAGCTCTAGTTCCCATTCATCGATAGTGACAGTATTTGAAATTGTTAACATTGTGTTCAGCTCTATTTGTCAAAAATGTATTATATCATCAGTACATTAGCTTGTGGTGAATGAACTAAATTCTTAGAACTTAAATAAATTCTCATAAATTGTACTATAAAATCAGCCAATATATTCTTTTGTGTTGGCAAGTGTTGCTTATTAGTTTCTAATTGGCACAACTTTAATACTAGGAAATGCTCAATGAAAAAAATACTTGTATCACTTAGCTTATTAGCAATGAGTTTCTCAAGCCTTGCAGTAGATATTAACGAAGGTCAACTTCAAAGCTATATGAAAGCACTGCCAGCTGTAACGAGCTGGGCAAGCAGCCAAGAGTCTTTAAAAGACTTAGACTTAGCAAGTATGTTAGGTGGTTCTGCAGATCAAAGTGTTGACGAGCAAAGCTCTTTAGCTAATAGCGCACTAAGCATGATTAAAGAGCAAGACCTATACAAAAGCTTCGCGGGTGTTACAGGCCGCTACGGCTTTACACCAGAGCAGCTAGTAACTGTAGGTTCTGAAGTATCAATGGCTTATATCGAAAATCTTAAGTCGGGTCTTTCGGCTGATAACCAAGAAACTGCCAATAAAGTAATGGGCGGTTTTCAAAGCATGAAAAGTGCTAAAGATAAAGGCGCTAGTTCGTTAATGGGTTCGTTTGGTAAATCGTCAAGCGCAGCTGAGGAGTCTACAGAGTCTTTAGTAAGCGAAAGTAACCTTGAACTTGTGAGCGAATACATGCCACAACTACAAAAGCTTTTTGCACTTCTATAAGTTTTATTGTTTTATTGTTTTATTGTTTTATTGTTTTATTGTTTTATAAGAAGGTGGCTTTTGCCGCCTTTTTTAATGCCTAATTTTTATATGATGTCTCGTCCTGAAATGTGTTTACACATTTAGGATTTATTATGACCAAGTCAAATAATACACCGATCAAACGAACA
>NZ_JBEOOQ010000046.1:0-40585 GCF_040309305.1 Pseudoalteromonas sp. RB2-MNA-CIBAN-0110
GCGCTGGCGACGGCAGCCAAAGAGGGGCTGCCGCTGGTCCCTCTCTGGACACTCTCAGCGCACCCGAGCATCACGCTATTTCCTTCAATGCACAATTGATGTGAACGTAAACGCCATGAAAGCACATCCATGTGCAAGCATGGCTTTCATTTCATCCATGAAATGCATTACTCATCAATTGCTTATTTTCAGGGCGTGATGACGGGGGAAGGGTGTTAAACGTGAGATTAGTATCTGGTCTTGGCAAGAAACAAGACCTGACCCTCTGCATTTTCTCTTTATTTCCCTAGGCTGGGTAGAGGGAAACGAAACTCAACAAATCACAAATATACTTACTCGCTCACAAACCAGGAATATGTATTATTTATTGTAGGCGTTTAGCTTGCAGACGCGCGGGCGATAGCCCGAATAAGTATTTGAATAGGTGTTTGAGGTTACTATTACAGATAACGCGAATACGTTTGGTACTTTCTAATGATTAGAAACCTTATTCAAGGTTTTGTCGCGCTGGCTTGGTGAGCCAATGCGGGGCTATAGATTTTCAATTTTACTCTGCTGCAAGTAATTCATCCTTGAAGCTGGGTTACTGTCGGCATCCATGCGCGACTTATTGAAATAGTAGAGCCCAGAAAAGAGCTTGAAGATTAAACTCATTTCTAAATTCATAAAGTTGTTATTTTTCTCTTAACCGTTTACATTACTTTATACTGAATATAATAAGAATATTATTAGGATTTAAATGAACTTAGCGACAGAAATTGAGAATACAGAGGCCTTAAATAGATATGAACTTCTTTTTAAAGGGTTGGAGCAAACAGAAGAGCTTCATTATTTTCGTTTTTTAGCAAAAAAATTTAAATTTCATGTTTCGAATGATTGGAAAAAACAATCCAAGTAATTCATCAAGACTTAACGAATCCAAGCTCAATAAAGCCAGATGTAACTTTCCCAAATTTAGAACTTTTAATTGATCAAATAATTATATCTGCTGATAAAGCATATAAAATATATAATGTCGAAGGTAAAGTGCATGAGGCTCTTATGAGCTTGAGTGGAAATGTTGGTCAAGATGACTTAAAAGATGATTTACTTAAAATATACCCTTCTAAAATTATTCCAGAGTCTTTACACCCACAAGGTACATATTTGACAGTTGTAAAGCAATTTGATTCAGGGTTAGCTTTTGTTTTTTTTACACTTAAAAAGTCCTCTGAATTTAATTCCGAAACAGGTATTGTGACTAAGTATTTAACGCACTTTTATAATATTGTATTTGTTCCTAAAAACTCTAATAGAATAGAAGTAAGAGTTTGTTCTAAAACTCCGAAAAATGATATAGATGATAGCTTTAGGCAAACAATAAATGTCTTTTATGATTATGTTGGAAGTAAAGGTATTGATCTTCGAAATGCAAAAGAAATATCTTTTTATAAATGTATAGAGTCCTTTTACCTAGATAAAAATGCTGGAAGAGCTGCATCTGTAGTTATGTCTACAGATGAACAAAGTAGTGACGCAACCTTATCCAATAAGAAAGTTAGAGACTATTGTGCTAGGACACAATTAGTCCATGATAATAGTGGGAATAATCATAGTTATAAATGTCGCGCCGTAAATATTCGTTGGCCTTTACTTGAAGAAAAACAGTGTGAAATGCAAGTAACAATTGAACCTCATAAGAACTTGTGGGAAAGAGAAATATGTAATCATATTTCAGTTAAACATCCAGAATCATTATTGAGGTTAAATAGGTTGATTTCAGATGTCATTTCAAGAGCTTAATAGCTTTAACGCAGAAGTTAAAAAGCAAGAGCAAAGAATTGCTAAGCTGAAGAATCACGGTAGTGCACGGGATATTGATAGGCTTGAGTCTTTTTTGAGCTTTGTTAAATCAAACCCAACGACTACTTATTATCCTATTTACAAAATTAAAAGCGCTTCTAATATAACAACTTTGGACGGTGTGTTGAGCTTAGTTGAATTTTTCTCAAGTTTATTAGAAGTAAATTATTGCTATTTTACACTTGATGATGATGAGTTTATAAGAATTTCCAAAGAGTCATATATAAGTGCGGTGACAGAACAGGTTATACCTATTGATTTATTTACGGGAAAAGAAATTAAAAACTATAATCCTAATAATTTAAGTTTTTTCTGTACACTAAGTATGTATCAATATGGAGCTTCAAGTGTTTGAAGATCTAAATTCATCTCAAAAAGAAAGACTTGTTAGATTAGAGCAACGTATAAATCCGCTGTCCTATAATAAATTTATAGAGATTCTGAACTTAGATATCAATGATATCCTAGTCAGGTTTGAAGGGGCTGCTGATAAACATGTCCGCGCTGAAGAAGATAACATTACAAATGAGATAGCTGGAAATCTTTTATCCTTGGGATATGATGAAGTGTCTGAGCAGACTAAGAAAAATGGAGCGGTTGATCTTTCGGTTAAATCATCGGGTTTTTCTTGGATTGCAGAAGCGAAACTAGACTATTCCTGTAATAAAGTATTTGAAGGGTTACTACAACTGATTACTAGGTATGTAAAAAGAGATAAGAAAGCTGGCTTTCTCATATATTGTCAACGACCTGGCGCCATCATTTTTTTTAATCAGTTCCAAAATTACCTAACAGAACAGAAATGGAAAAATAGTAAGACTATTAATAAAGATATAGTTAATTTGCAGAAAATAATTAATTGTTTTTCAGACATAAAAATTTCAAAAGTAGAAGAACAAAATTTTCAATTAACGGTTAAAAAACCTTCTGGAGCTGAAATAGACATCCAATGTTATTGCTTGGATATTGCTCATGATCCAGTTGATTCTAGTGGTAGAAATGCTAAAAAGCACAGAGTTGGGAATGCTAAAATTGTATTAGAGAGAGTTTTTATACAATGGAAAGAGTCAGGTTTTGAGGAGTTAGATCATATTCAACTAAAGAACAATTTAGGGCGTTATTTAGGTATTGATGATTAATTAAAACTACTGGTTTCCTCCTCAATCATTGTTTAGCGCCAATATCAACCCAGACTACAAGTATCTTGAAATTATACTTTTAAGCTCTATAATTACGCGTAACAACACCCCTTCCGCTACCCGTAAGCTCAGCGCCCTGCGAGGGGTTAATTATTTCTATAGCATGGTAAAGGGATTTAGCCTTCATGCAGTTCCCTAAAGCCCCCATAGCATTTGCGCAGCAAGTCGACTTACTAGAAGATCGAGGGGTAGTAATTAAAAAATCAGCAAGGCCAGGTTTTTCTTTTTGCCTTTTGTGATTAAGGAAAAATGCAAAACCTGCACCTAATAATCCCATTTAAAAAAGGGCAATAATTGCCCTTTATTACTCGCTTAAATTTGTTTTTATAAACTATAGCGCGACTAAGCTTTGCTCTAGCATTGCCTTTATTTGTTTTACTATTTTAGCTTCCGTTTCAGGTTCGAATTGTTGTATACGAGGGGTATGAATGTGCCCTGTAGGTATACTTGAATTAAGCGCATCGCGCAGGCGAATACTCCGATACGATATTTCGTTAGACAGGTAACCACCGCCGCCGCCATTTACCGCAATACTATTTTTAAGCTCGCCGTACGAACCGGCTTTATAGGTTTTTTCAAGCGTGGTGACTTCATGATTGTCGATAATTTTATAAGGGCCTTTGGCTTGTTGCATGTAAGTTACAGGCAAGCTAAATTTTACAAACTCGTTGCCCGGGAGTGGTCGGCCATTAAGCTTTGGTATTACTGGGCTTGTTTGCGTTCCACCATACACAATATTGGCATTATCGGGGGCGGTTACACTGCGGCGTTTACCTGGGAAACGCTCTAAATCAAATTCTGTTCTGCCCATACTTACGGTTACTACCATGTCTACATTATTAAGTGCGTAGTAGGGGGCAAGTAGTGACTCTATTATGCCTTGATCAAAGTCTTCGTAGCGCACAGGCACCATAACGGTGTTAATTTCTGCGCTGATGCCGTTGTAATTAATAACTTGGCCGTCGAGTAATAACGCTGCAACACCTGAAGGATTACTTTGGTTTATGTTTTTATCGAGTAAAAAAGGGTCAAAGCCAGTTAGTAATATTTTTTTAGTGCTGCCTGATAAAAAAGCAAGATCGGTACGTCCTCGGCTGCCTTCTTCAAGCATTGTTAGTAAAGTATTTAGTTGAGCCTGTGTAATTGAAAATTTAGGTGAAGTTGTGCGTATTACTTTACTTGAAAGCAGGCGCGCCCAGTAAAGCTCTCGGTCATCGTAGTTATTGGTTTTTATTATGCGTTGTTTGGCGTTTTCCCACAGTTCAAAGCTAAAGTTTTGTACTAAAATTTTTGCACTTTTAAAGTCGTTTAATTCTTTAAATTGTTGCTCAAAACTTGATACTTGTGGGGTAAATGCATTTAAAACACTTGGCATTGCTGATTGTGCTTTGTTGATACGCTGTTCTTCAACAGTTAAAGGATTACTTAAAGCAGCGAATGAAGAGGCAATTAAGCTGGTCGCTAATAATACTTTGATCATAATATTCCTAAGATAAAGCTATTGTTTTATGTGTAATTTACTATCCTACTATTGCTAACTTAGGGCAACCAATTAACGTTGAATCGACTGATATTTGCTTTTGCCGTGCATTAGTATTGTTTAACGGCCAATTAGTATCATCGGCTAATAAAAATCCCTGAGTCAAAAATTGATCTTTATAGGTACTACTTTAAGCTCTAATAAAAGTAAAAAGCCGTTGCAGTAATGCAGCGGCTTTTCATTATAGTTTTATGTGCTTTGGCAATACGAGCATAAGGCTCTATACCCCTTTAAAAACCTCGCTTTAATCATCAGGCCCTTTTAAGGTAAACACTAAATGTTTACGCATATCTTTTAAAATAACGCCTTTTTTAAGCATTGCGCCGCTTAAGCGTTTTTGCCACTTTAATAAATCTGGCTCTGCGGCGGCTAAGGCTTGCTCGTTTTCAAACTGAAAGCACAGCAGTAGTGTACTTGGAAATAAGTGGTATTCCACATCAAACCAGCATTGCAGCATGCCTGGGAGCTCAGCGCGGCCTTGTTCTTCTAATTTTTCAGCTGTATTAAGTACAAGTGCTTGCTGTTTTATTTGCACTGCAGAGAGTTTTTTCATTATTAAAATCCAAGTTAGCGGCTAAAAAATGCAGCCGGAATACGGGCATTATACGCAAGCTTGTAGGCAGGCAACAACTTTGAAAGGGAGTTAATGTCCAATAGAGTGTATCTGTTTAAAATCTAGGGGTCTTGTTGGAAGGCGCCTTTGGCTTTTTCAACCTACGTAGGTTGGATAAGCGGCGCAGCCGTGCCATCCGACATTTTAAATTTCATTACAGAACCTCAATTTGGATATTAATATGTTTTTTAGCTCAATAGTTAAGTAACCTTAATCAAGGCTTTAGCAAAGTTGCTTGCGACAACTGGGGATTGGTTGTCGCAAGCCGCCTTTAGAGCCTCACCGCATTACGATTAATACTTATAAGAGGTATCAATCGGGTCGGTTTATTTGGATCGGCGCTTGTCTAGCACATAACGTACGGCCATTCTTGCAACACCCGCACCAATACCTGAGACCACTGCCCATGTAACGGCCTCTTTAAGATCTGTTTCTTCGCTTGGTCTATCTTTTGGTGCTGGTTCGTTGGTAACCTTTTCCCACGATTTTTGTAAAGTTTTCCTTGTTAACATACCTGCAGATGCAGCGGCCAGACCTATACCTATCGTCGTAATTAGCTGTTTATTACTCATATTACCCTCGATTATTTAGTTGTAGCGTGAGTTATTAATATGTAACTCTTTAAGTAAGAACAGTAGTACCAGCAATTTACATACCGATAGGTTGAGGAGCTTTTAAATTAGGGCGTTTTGTATTTGTGCAAATTAGTCGTTTAAAACCACGCTCACACCACGCTCACACCACGCTTACACACAAGATAAATAACCAATGTAGAGCGTGCACAACTCTACTTGAAATATTTTTTTAGATATTAATCCTGCAATTTAACTTACCTTCTAGCCGGCTTATCGCACTCATTGTTGTACAGATAGTAAACACTTTTATCCTATGCTTTAATATTAAAAACAAGGGAGGGCGTTATGAGTAAAAATAGATTTTTATTTAATAAATACGTTGCGGTAATGGCTGTGTCGGGCACTTTGGCTGCACCGCTACCAGTGCTGAGCAACGATAGGGGGCCGCTAGTTGAGCAGCTTTGTGCTAGTTGCCATAGTTTAACTAACCTTGAGCGCAGCGCGGGTTATAGTCAGCAGGACTGGCAAACATTAATAAGCTATATGGTTGATACGGGCGAGGGTACTGCGCTTAGTAAAGATATAAGCGCTTATTTAGCTGAGCATTATCCTGTTAATACCAAGCGCGAATCTAAGGTTGTTACGGGCGATTTAAAGCTTAGCTTTAAGTACTGGCAAGTGCCTACGCTTGGGCAGCGCGCTCGCGATCCGGTACAAGGTAAAAACGGACTTATTTGGTGGGTTGGCCAGTGGGGTAATATTTTAGGTAGGTTAGACCCTAAAACCGGCGATATGAAAGAGTACACACTGCCAAGTGGCACCTATGCGCACAGTGTGTCGCTTGATAAAAATCAAACCCCTTGGTTTTTAGGCAATAAAAATGGCAGGGTTGGATATTTAGACTTAAAAACCGAAAAATTTAAAGTGTATAAAATGCCAAATAAAAATGCCCGCGACCCGCATACCGGTGTATTTGATGAAGCCGGTATATTTTGGTTTACCCTGCAACACAGTAATATGATTGGCAAGCTAGACCCTACAACTGGCGATATTCAATTAGCTACTTTACCCACTAAAGGCTCACGGCCATATGGTATTAAGCTTGATTCAAACGGGTCACCGTGGGTCTCGTGTAATGGTAGTAACTGTTTGGTTAAAGTTGATAAAAGCTCTATGGAGCTTAGTGAGATTAAACTCCCAGGCGCTAAAACGCATGCAAGGCGACTTGCCATTACGCCTGACGATATGGTTTTTTATATGAACTCTGGCATGGGTAAACTTGGCCGCTATAACCCAAAAACCAAGAAGATCACCCAGTGGGATAATCCCAGCGGTGAAAACAGCCACCCGTATGCAATTGAATATGCAGATAACGCTATTTGGTTTAACGAGTCAGCTAAACGCCCTGAAACCTTAGTACGGTTCGACCTTAATACCGAAACCATGCAAAGCTGGCAAATTCCGAGCAAAGAGGGTGTTTACTCTGGCTTAATTAGGCATATGCGCATGGGGAATAATGGGCTGATTATTCACCAAACAGCGACTAACCAATTAGCTGAAATTACATGGTCTAAGTAATAATTTTAATTAATATATTTATATTAAAAACGGCATACCGCTTGTTAGTAAGTTTGTTTATGTAGATAGGAGTTTTTTACAAAATTTAGCAATTTTTACTCTAATAATAAGAGTGTTAGTACGGGTGTTTTATTTATGTCGTTGATTTTAAGTGATAATTTACTTGGTTTGAGTTTTGCTTGGTAGTAAGTGTATTTTCTTAAATAAGTAAAGGAGTTATTATGAGTACCGTTATTACTGGGTTATTCGAAAGTGCATCACAAGCAACACTCGCAATTTATAGATTAGAAGCTTTAGGTATTAATGAAGCTGATATTAGTATTGTAGCCAACGACTCATACGCAAAGGAAGATTTTGCTGTAGACGAAGGTACTAAAGCTTCTGAAGGTGGCCTTATTGGCGCGGCTTCGGGTGGTATTCTTGCTGCAATTATTGGCGGTTTCACTGCCGTAGGGACTGTAGCAACTGGTGGTACTGGTTTATTAGTTGCCGGTCCATTAGTCGCTGCATTTGCTGCTGGTGGCGCAGGCGCTGCAGTTGGTGGTACTTTAGGTGCTGCAGTTGGTGCGTTTATCCCCGAGCACGAAATTAAGTATTATGAAGATGCCATTGAAAAAGGCTCTATATTAATTGGTATTAAGTACGATAGTGACAACAAAAACGCTATTGAAGAAATACTTAACAATGCAGGCGCAAGTAACGTTTCTACAGCGTAATGCTAGCTAATTAGTTTCAAAATTAATATGAAAGGTGAAACTTAGTTTCACCTTTTTTATGCTATTTTTTTGATTAGGCATAAAATCTAACTTTAAGTAGCGCTTACAATTAAGTTATTATTTTAACTGTATTAATACTAAGCCCGAGAACACTTTGAATTATTTAGCTCACCTTTATTTAGCACAGCCTACAGCCGATTCTCACTTTGGGAACTTGTTGGGCGACTTTGGTGGTAAAAGGCATGTAGATCACTTACCAAATAGGGTTAAAAACGGGCTCGATAACCACTATTTAGTCGATAAATTTACAGACTCCCACCGCGCAGTTAAACATGCCAAGCAGTACTTTTCACCTGAGCGAAAACGTTTTGCTGGCGTGGCTATTGATGTGGTGTTTGATCATTTTTTAATTGTGCATTGGCAGCGCTTTAGCAAGCAACCTTTAAGTGATTTTAAGTACACCAGCTATCAGCTTTTGAATAATCGCATACCTGTGATGCCGCCGCGCATGCAGCATGTTGTAACAAGTATGACCAAAAACGATTGGTTTAAAGAGTACGAAACCGTTGAGGGAATAGGAGTAGCACTTGATAATATTGCTAACCGCATCCGTTTTACTAATAACTTTGCGGGGGCGGCTGATGATATAGCGCGGAATTACGATGAATTAGAAGCCGTGTTTTTAGCGTTCTTTCCGGAGCTAATTAAGCATGTAAGTGAGTTTGACCTTGAAAGCACCCCAAAAAATGGCATAAAGCGCATTATTTAAAGTTTTCATCAATTGTTAACCTTTTGTGATAATTTAAGGTAAAAAAAGCGCTATTCTAATACAAATTAATTTTTGAGTGTTTTTAATGATTCGCAATTACTTGGCTATTGTGAGCTTTGCCGTTTTAGCGGCATTTCAATCTGGTGCTGTATTGGCTTTCGACTTTGACTTAAAGTCTGTACGAACAACTATTTCAAACCCTAACACTAGCCACGCATTAATATACGATGACTTGGCTGGGAGTAGTCAAAAAACACTGTTTTCGTTAGAGCCCATAAACAACCAACGTGTGGGTGTGTTTTTTGATATTAACGACATTGAAATTGGCTACTCTGCCGATATTTTTGAAGATGATGTTGAAACAAAAACACAAGATATACTGCTTTCATATAGAAAGTTTAAAAATTCTAAAATCACTTTTAACTATCAAACGCTTGAAGGACTGCAAAGCACGGCTAGCAATTTAAGCGGCAATCAAACGGATCAAATTTTCTCGCAAAATACACGTTCAACCAAGTTTGAGCTATCTGGCCAACACAACTTCTATACCTTCAATAATAAAGAGTCTTTGTTTGAGCATTTTTTTCTTAATAGACCAAAGCTAAGCAGCAAATTTGACTTGTCGTTAAGTGTTGTTGGCGCGTGGTCTTTTAAGCATGTATCTCTTGAGAATAAAGATAATATTGTGTTTCAGGCTGATTTTTTAAATTCGTCTGCACCACAGGTCACTAAGTTAATTTCTAATTCGTACGGGGCGAGTATTGGCTCGCTTTTATCATTTTCGTTACCGCATAATGTTCACGTATTTGCTGAATACAAAGTAGGTAAGGGAAATATTCGAAATACAGACCCTGGGCTGGGGTTAAAAGATTCGGGCGGTGAAAAAGTAGCGGCATACGGCGGTGGTATTTCTTGGACTTCAAGTAACAAAAAACTCATGGTAGTACTACGTGCGTGGGAGCAAACAGGTAGGCATATAGATACTTCTTTTGGTGACTTGTCAGTAATTAAGTTTTTTTAATATTGAGTGCTGGGGCTCTCACTTGAGTTTTTGCAGAATTTTAGGGATAAGTAATTACACCTGCATGTAATTACTTAATAGTAATGAGTGCTTAGTTAGTCTTTCATTGAGCGCCATGCAAATGTAGATGCTGCAATAACGATCGCAATGGCAATACCTAAGTAGAGTGTTTCTATTGTGCCGCCGAACTCAACTGCGTGCTCTAAAAATAGTATTACCAGTACAACCGAAGTTACTTGTACCAGAGTTATTTTTAAATCATGAAAGTCTTTAATATTAAAAGCAGCAAGAAATTTACTTTCCTCAGGCTTAGATGGTGTTATAAATAGTCGGTACAAGCTAATAGCAATAACTTGTAAGGTAATTCCGATCAGTAGCAAATCAAGAATTTTCAGTAGTTCAACTATTAGGGCTTTACCGGCTTTAGCTGAATCAGGCAGGTCAAATAGCGTTGTTATTACTATATTAGCTACAATATTAATGCATGAAACATAAACGAGTAATGATGATATTGCAGCGGTAATAACGGCGATTACAACCAAAAACCGACTTGTTTGGAATATATTTTCCATGTTGCTCAACTTTATAATTAGACCTGATTTATACGAAACGTAGCTTAAGTTAGATCCCTTACGAACTTTTTACTTTTATATTTGCTTTAACATATTGGCTATTTACTTGTTAAGCATAGAAATAACAAATTTAACTGGAATATTATGAGTAAGAATAACGATGTACCTCAGGCTTATGTTAAGCAAGAAGAAGGTTATAGAATAAAAGCCTTAAGATTATACCCTTGGGTATGCGGGCGTTGTGCTCGTGAGTTTGAATACTCAAATTTACGTGAGTTAACGGTGCACCATGTCGATCATAACCACAGTAATAATCCTGAAGACGGAAGTAACTGGGAGTTACTGTGTATTTATTGCCACGACAATGAGCATAATAAATACCACGAGCATATTATGTATGGCGGGTCGACTACAGATCGCAAAGTTGAGGCTGCGACGCATTCTCCATTTGCCGATTTAAAAGCGATGCTTAATAAATCAAAGTAATATTAGTTAAATTAAGAGCTTAAACCTAAAATTTTATTAATTTAAATGGCATTTTGAGGGTGAACGGTTATAAACCGAAGCAACCTCAAAAATTAACTTTAAATTGGTTTTATTAAAGCTCTTTTGCTGTTTTGTCTTTTATGTCAAACCAGTTTGAATCGGCTGAAGTAATAAA
Organism: Pseudoalteromonas sp. RB2-MNA-CIBAN-0110; assembly: GCF_040309305.1. Classification (NCBI taxonomy): domain Bacteria; kingdom Pseudomonadati; phylum Pseudomonadota; class Gammaproteobacteria; order Alteromonadales; family Pseudoalteromonadaceae; genus Pseudoalteromonas; species Pseudoalteromonas sp. RB2-MNA-CIBAN-0110. The sequence goes on from NZ_JBEOOQ010000046.1 coordinate 11,087, forward strand.
GCCTGGTACGTCTTTTAGCCATTGTTTTTGAACCGATTTATCAAGATTTAAATAAAGTTTGTTTTCAACAATTTTGAAAGCCTCTGGATCTACGTCAAACTTTTTCTCCATTGATACACCAAACGCACAAAAGCCACCAAATTGTGGTGCGTACTTTTCTGGGTTAGCTCTAAATAAGTCGCGATGCTTAGCTGAGCTGAACTTATAAATGGCATTTTTATGCGTTGCAGTATACTCAGAACTGCCTGTTACCGCTTTGTTTTGGGTAAAGTAAGCAACGGTATCGTAACCACTAATTGCAATGTCGTTAACGTCGGCATTTGCGTCTATGTCTGCTGCAAAGCTTAGTGAACTTGCAAGGACTGATGCTGCAAAAAAAGCTGATTTAGTGAGTGTCGAAAATTTCATGTGTATCTCCAAAGAAAAATTAAATAGGTTTGTTTGTTTAAAACTCAACTGTACTTTATCGTTATTACTTGGTTAATATGCGTCTATTAGTCTATATTTTCATACCAATAATCCAAAGAGGCGCTTATGGACGTACTTTCGAGTGTACTGAGTCATTTTTCACTTAATGCCAATGTGTTTTTTAGTGGGAATATGTGCGGTACGAGTGACTTTAGTGACGATCAAGGTGTTGGGCATTTACATTTATTACGCTCAGGTACGTTAAAAGTGCGCAGTAATAGTGGTTTTGAAGTAGTTTTATCTACGCCTTCGGTTATTTTTTTTCCTCACTCTACAGGGCACTGTTTATTTTCGGATAAGGGTGACGGTGCTGATTTAGTGTGTGCACAAATTAGCTATCAAAGCGGTGGGCATAGCCCTTTATTGCAGGCGCTGCCTTTTTGCTTAAATTACGAATTAACGGGTGATGGATTATTAGCGCAGAGTGCTTTTTGGATTTTTGAAGAGGCATTTAAAGACGCCAGCGGTAAGCATTTAATTATAGATCGCTTATGCGATGTATTTTTAATTAGCGTTTTGCGCAAGGTATTAGAAGAGGGCACCATTAAAAGCGGGATGATGGCAGGGCTTGCCCATCCTCAGTTGGCTAAGGTATTAATAAAAATACACCAAACCCCAGAGCAAAGCTGGTCACTTAGCGCTATGGCTGAGGAATGTGGTATGTCGCGTTCTAAATTTGCCGATACCTTTAAGCGAGTAATTGAGCAAACACCGGCTGACTATTTGGCTGATTGGCGTTTATCGGTTGCTAAAAAGCTTATTTTAAAAAATCAAAATATGGATTTAGTGGCTAATCAGGTTGGGTACGAAAATGGCTCTGCACTCGCCCGTGTATTTAGAAAAAAAACAGGGCAAGCGCCAAAAGAGTGGTTATTGAGCCAGCAGTAAACGTTTAATTTTGTAAGTTAGCTGCATCCGTTTTAATTAGGTAGTTTGAATCGAGTGACCAAAAATTATTTTCGAGTTTTTGCAAAGGTCGCTTTCTAGAACCAGGCGACGCCTTATGCAGTATCAAATTAATAAGATCTGAGCTGACCGCCGGATCACTATGAAAGTAGTCATGGCCTATTAGGCTGCCAGATTTAGGTACTTTAATTAGGCTTACGTTACCTACAGAAGTGAATATGTCTTGCTCGTTTATGTTTACATCTTTGGTGTTTAACCGACCAAAGCTCAAGCTGTTTGTTAGCCACTGTGAAATACCCAATGCGCTATCTTCTTGAGAGGTGTAAATGGTAATTTGTCCAAATGCAGGTCCAAATTGCTCTGCCATTAGTCTTTGTTTAATAATACCAAAATCGAGATCAGGGGCTGCTAAAATTAAGTTTTCGATACGCAGGTCTTCTCTGGGGTTTCCGCCACTGGCTCTGTTCTCAATTATAAGCTCTCTAAGTGTTGTGGTTACTACATCGGTGCCACGGCTATGCGCAATAATATGAATGTTTTCTATTTCAGGATTTTTGAAAAGTAGTCGTAAGGTTTCTTTTAAATGAAAAATAGTAAATTGACCAGACTCTTTATCTTCAAAATAGCCGGTTAATCCTGTGGCGGCAGCAGGCCAAGAGTAAACAATAGGTACGCCTTGTCGGTTTAAAAAATGCCATATACCGGCAAGGGTAAATACCGATTCGTTAAAGGTATTATTAAAGCCATGCACAAACAAAATAACGTCTTTATTATTACTGTTTTTTAAACGCTGATTAATGTTTTTGTTTAACTGGGTTTCGTGAAAAATTTTGCGTTCTAAAATATCTTCGTCAATTTGGAGTTTGTTTTTTACGCGTCTAAATTTATAAGGCGATAAAGGGAAGCGACCTAATTCATCCGCTTTCTCCATTACGTAAGTCAAATTTGCGGAGCGATTTTTAAGACTACTTTGCTTTAATAGCTCACCCCACTGCAACGACCTATCGCCAAAATTTACTTTTGCTACACCGTACGCAATTGATGGCGAGCGACTTGCGTTATACATAACCCCCTCTTTTTCAGAAATTGCTCGGTCTGTAACATAGAGTAATTCCATACTTGTATTATGTAGGTTTTTAGGTACTTGGGCTTCTGAATAAGGCGTACTTACATATAAATTGGGTGTAGGCATTAAAGCTGGGTTTGAAGTACAAGCAGATAGCAAAATAATGAGCAAAGGGGCGAAAATATAGGATTTACCTAGAGGGTGAAAAAGCATGCTTATTCCTTATTTTCGGTTTGTAAATTTTTTTAAAGAGGTTAAGTATAAAATTAGCGTATAAAAAGTAACATATTTATTACCTTTTACACATCACATACTAATTTTATAATTTATTGTTGCGTTAACGAGGATTCAAAATAAAAATACCCGAGCTTATAAGTAGAGAAAGCTGCGGGCATTGTTTTTGGGAGGGTTATAAAACTAAATCTTAGTCGCTTCAGTAGGCGTTGTTGATAATCCACTAAAATACTTCATTACCAATTGGCCTTGGCTGTTTTTTTCTATTACTAAGTAATTGTTTGAATTAGGGTAGTAAAAGCTATTTTTAGACATCGTAATAAGTTTTGTTTTATCGCCACCAGTGCGCTTTGAATACAAAACGTCATTTTCAAAAAATAGGCTGCGTAAGGTATTTTCATCAATACGATAATCACCCAATACGGGCGCTAATTGCTGCTCTGTTACATCTGCTTTTTTAAACTCGGGGAGTGTAATACCTAGTGCTCTGGCTGTGAGTTTTTCGTTGATAAAAATAGGATTTATGTGGTTTGAATTAGCCAGTACTGCAACATATAGCTTTTGTTCTGGAATATAGCGTGCATGTGCTAAAAAGCCATTTATTCCGCCAGTGTGTTTAATTACGGTGTATTCATTCAAAGGCTTAATAATTAATCCGTAACCATAGGATGAAACGCTGCCGTCGTTTAGTTCAAAAGGGCTGACCATCTTCTCATAACTTGCTTTACTAATAAGCTTGCCAGACGATAACGCACTAAACCAAATGTTTAAGTCAGTTGGAGTAGATATAAGCGCACCTGCGGCATATGGCCAATCCATATTAATGTAGCTGGTGTTGATAAATCCTTGCTCTGTTTGCTCATATCCTGCTGCGCGATGGGCAACAAGTTCTTGCCCTTCATAACTACTCTGATTCATTTTTAGTTTTTTAAATATGTGTTGTTCAATAAAGTCTTTGTAAGACTGGCCACTTGCTACTTCAATTATTTTCCCAAGCAGTGAATAACCGGTATTTGAATAAGCCATCGCTTCGCCGGGTTTAAACACCATTGGGTGTTTGGCAAATCGCGCTAGTGCATCGTCAACGCTGGTGGGTACTTGTATTTCTTTATCGAATAAGTCGTCGTCATCTGTGTAGTTGGCGATGCCTGAGGTGTGGGTTAATAAGTTTTCGATTGTGACGAGGTTGCCCTCTGTTGGGAAGCTTGCAACATACTTATGAATATCATCGGTAACCGCTAGCTTACCTTGCTCTTGCAACATCATAATTGCAGCTGCAGTAAATTGTTTTGAAATAGAACCTAAACGCAAAACGCTTTGCTCATTAAGTGCAATGTTATGCTCAAGGTTGGCAAGCCCGCGCGTTCCTTTAAAAAGTACTTTGCCATTTTTGCTTATAATTACCGATACCCCAGGCTCGTTTTCAGCAAGGTTATCGTTAAGAATTTCCTGATATTGCGAGGCTGTCGGGTTGGCTTTTACAAGGCTGGGTGTTAATAGCGAGAGGGCTAACAAACAGCTAGCGTAAAATGGCTTAATCATATTCATCCTTTTTTAGTTTTTATACCAAACCTCTAGATAGGCTTAGCGATCCTTGTGTTTTATAGTGAGTTAATATTGCACAGCTAAAAAGTAAACACAATTATCGGATTTTATAGGGGCTCAGTAATAGGTATAATCGCTGCGTTTATTGGTTTTTATTATATTTTTACAAGGAAGTTGTTGATATGCCTGATGTAACGGCTCTATTTTATATTGCCATAATGGCCTTTTATTTATTGCGCTCAAATGATGGAAGTAAGTTAATTATAACTACGATCGTTTTAGCTGCTATTCCTCTATTTACGAGCGATTATTGGCAGTGGTTACAATTAAGTGGGCTGTTAAGTGTCATTATTTTAATTATAGAAAAAGAGAAAGCAGGGGCTACCGCAGGCGGTGCAATTGCGGTGTTAGTCGCTCTATTTATTGGGGCTTTTATTGTAAGTGTAATTATTAATACAGGATTGACCTTTTCGAGTAATTTTAAGCTTTCTACTTTTGAAGTTAAAGCTCCCTTAAGTTACGGATGGTCTACTCATATTATTTGGTTGTATTGTCTTACTTTTGTTATACCGCTATTTGCCATTTTACGCGGTATTAAAAAGCCCGTAGCATTCTTTGGCACTAATTTAACCGCACTCGCTTTAGCTGTATTACCACACTATTGCGGCTCATTTATTTATGGGCTTATGCTAAGCGTAGCTATTATTAGTTCTCTTTATTTAGTCGCTTTCGTGTTTAAAACAGATTCTGAACAACGCTTTATGTTTACGTATATGGGTATGAGTGGACTACTAACAAGCTGTATAGTTAAAGGTGTAATGGTGGCCTATTTTTAAACTTCAGCTGTTTATTTTATCCATATTAAAACCAATCTGCTGCAACTTGTAGTGGGGTAGGGTCGCTTTTTTCAGATACCCAAAATACTAAGGCTTGCTTTGTTGGCGATACATTATTAGCGCGAGGCAGGGGTAAGTCAGTTAATGATAATTGCTGCTTGGTCTGCATGTCACTTTGCTCGTAGCCAATAACAACAAAGTCGTGTTTTAACTTATGGCCTGCGTTTTCGCCGCTGTGTATTTGTGTTTCTATGCCAAAGCCTAACAGAGCTACATGGGCTATTAAGTTTTGGTTAGTATTATCTTCGGTATTAACAGTATCGTATTCGAGATTAATTTTACTATTGTTTATAGTCGCTTTTAAATTACCTAAATAAGGGGCTTTAGCTACAGGAATAGCTTGCTTATAAAACCAACCTTGCCACCCGCTGCCGTTAACCATAAATCCTGGGGTTGCTACAATCCTACTTTTACCGAGTGCCTTATAAGTACGTTGTCTTTTACTAAAAACAGCAGAGGCAAACGGGTCTTTCCATCCTAAATAATCCCAATAAGTAACATGAAAATTAATAGGGATTAAATCAGTCCATAGCTTTTCATTATCTGTAAACGTTGAAATCCAGCGCTCTGCTGGTGGGCAACTACTGCAACCTTGCGATGTGTAAAGCTCTAAAAAGGTAGTCGGATTAGCTGTACTGATAATAGTTACTTGCTCAGCAGCTTGGCTTTGAAAGCAAAAAATTATTAACCCAAAAAATGCGATAAGGAATGGACGATATAATGTTTTAGAAAGCATGCTGTGGCTCATAAAGGCTAATATTCACCTTAGCATAAGTGACTTTTAATATTGAAGTATCACGAAATACTCACAATTGAATCACGTTTTAACTGTGCATTTTATTTAGCTGCTCAATTATTGAAACACTTTACATGACTAAATTTTATTTTTAGGAAATACTATACTTAATCTGATGGTTTGTTAGTTAAAAGCATCAACCTTTAGTGTGTAAGTGTTTTTTTATATAGAGGTTATCAAATTTTGAGTTTTTATTTGGTTATTGGCAATAAAGATTACGATATTTATCAGGGTTATATTTACCTAATAAATATTATGCTAATTAGTTTTCTAGCCTTTTTTATCTAGAAATAAGGGGATAGTGAGTTGTTTTAGGAAGTATCGCTTCGTTTTATTATTTTAATTAAGTTAATTATTTGTGTTTTAGTTTTTTATTGTTTTGATAAGTGGTACGGTTTTATGTTGCCTAAGTTGCTATCCTATTGTTTTATTTGACTTTTAATTGTTGCCTTTAAGTGTCATTTAGTTAAAATAAGGTTTCAATATAACTTTTTATTGGGTCAAAACACCCGATTTTAGTTTTAAACGGATGTTTGATTTACTAAAAATAAGTAAATTTCAAAAGGATTTATTAAATGAAAAAGACAAAGTGCTTTGCATTGTGTTTAATCGCAACCTCTATTTTAACTGCGTGTGGCAGTGATAAAGACCCATCTAGTACTAGTGAAACACCTAAAGTAGTAGCCAATACAGCACCTTCAGTAAATGCAGGAGCTGACCTTATCGTAGATGAAAATCAATCTATTTCATTTACAGGAACTGCTGAAGACTCAACCGGTACAATAGCAAGCTATGCATGGCAGCAAACCTCAGGGATTGATTTAGAGCTTAGCGGCTTAGATACAAGCACCCTTTCTTTTACATCGCCAGAAGTAGATGAAGAGCAAGTTGTTGTATTTGAATTAGTTGCTACTGATGATGGTGGTTTAACTGCATCTGACTCTATTTCAATTACTATTAAAAATGTACTAGTAGAACCAACATTGAGCTTAAACGAAAGAGTCACTGTTGAAGAAAATACAGAAGTAGAAATTACAAGCAAAGCAGAAGATTCTAATGGCTCAATAGTGTCGTATGCTTGGCAACAAACTGACGGCATTATCATTGAAATTGATAACTTAACTAATGATTCTTTAAAATTTATTGCTCCAGAAGTTGATTTTGATACAACGTTAACTTTTGACTTAACAGTGACTGATAATGATGGCCAAACAGCTACAAGTAGTGTTTTTGTTGATGTGACTAATGTTGCCGCAAGTGTTATGTCTATACCTGGTGGTAGTGAAAATATTGTTATAGATGGGCAAACCGTTGAAGCAGCGCTGAATGAAGTATTAGTACATTTAAACGATGATGTTACAGAAGCTGAATTAGAAGCTGTTTTTGATGAGATTAGTAATACTGATGCTGGAATCGCAAGTTTTGATGATGCATTAAAAGTATTACAGATAAGAGTTAGAGAAGGCGCTTCTGAAAATAGCTTGATAACAAAAATTGGTGAAATGGGCGGCGTTAGGCATGCAGGTTTAAATACTGTTATAGAGTCAAAAAACTTAAGTCTGATTAGTAATTACAATCATGTAATCAAAAATAAAAACACTGTAATACAATATATTGCAGAGGAAAGCACTGATGAGCCTCTTTTTTCTGGAGATTATTGGGTTAAAGCTGTAGCCGCAGATAAAGCATGGGATGCATTACAAGAACGTACTTTAGCGCCAGTGACATTAGGTGTTGTTGATACCGGTATAGGTGCAGGACAAATTAGCATTGAAAGTTCTCGCTTAACTCGTCTACGCGCACAAGAGAATGGCCAATTTGGTGTTGTTGAAGGTGATGATACAGAAACTGATAGTTCTCATGGGTTGTGGGTATCTAGCTTTATTGCAGGACATAACACGAGCGAAGGCAGTGCAGTGTATGGTGTTGATCACAGTGCCAACTTAATACATACCGATATTTATGTTAAGCGTTGTAAGGATGGATCAACTACTGAAGAGTGTTCATCTGAATCTCCTATTAAAACTTATATAACAGATTTAATAGCAGGAACTAAGGCGACTATAGATAACGGTGCGAGCATTGTAAATATATCTTGGGGTGATACAAGCACTTGTGCTGACGACTCACAAATTAGATTAAAAAGTAATAGAAATTGGCGTCTACAACAAACTAACTTAGTGGAATACGCAAAAGAAAAAGATGTATTACTCGTTTATTCGGCTGGTAATAACTGTGAAAAAAATGATGATCAACTTTTAGTTGATATCAATGATATTGCCCAAGATGCTTGGCAAACAAATACATTGATTGTAGCGGCAACAGATGCAGATGATAAAGAAACTGATTTTACACGTATGGGTAACGTCGTAAATATTGCAGCTCCTGGTGATCAAATGGGGTGGGGGAATACTGATGGTAGCTTAGGCGTAGGTACATCATTTTCAGCTGCTTTAGTAACAGGTTCTGCAGGGATTGTGAAAGGAATTAATAGTTCATTAAAAGCAGCGGAGATTAAAGATATTTTAGTTGCTACATCTTCTAATTTAACGCTTTCTGAAGAGTCAAAAGCGCTAGGCACAACCGGTCCTACGCAGTTACTAAATATTCATTCTGCAATACAAACAGCCGATTTAACTGTTGATTCTGTTTTAGAAGTTAAGGCTCCAATTGCTTTATCTAAAGGGGATAAAACTACTTCGCAATTAAGTTTTACCTTACCTGCAACTACTGTGACAGCAATTGATGTTATGTTTTTAATTGATGTTAGCGGTAGTTATGCTGATGATATAGCCAGTTTAAAAGAGCAAGCTGACAAAATATTAGAAAACTTATCTGGCCGTGGAATTAATGTTGCTTTTGGAGTTTCTGCTTTTTCAGATTTCCCTATTGATGGATATGGCAGTGAATACGATGGTGATGAAGCGTTCTATTTATTACAGTCGATGACAACGGATATAGATGCCGCAAAAATAGGTATTAACAATTTAACTATTTATTCAGGTAATGATTATCAAGAGTCACAGTTAGAAGGTTTGTACCAAGCTGTAACTGGGGCTGGTAGAGATATAGACAACGATGGAAATTATACTAGTTTGGGTGATATTGAACCTATGAATATTGGTTGGCGTGAAGGTGCTTTAAAAGTTATTTTATTAGCGACAGACGCGCCATTTCATGATTCAGATATAGATGATAATTACCCAGGTGCGGGCAAAACTGAGGTCATCAATATATTACAAGAAAAAGGTGTGACTGTATTTGGATTGCAAAGCGGCTCTATTGGCCTAGCTACAGATGATTTAGATTCAATTGTGTTAGCTACTAAGGGACAAACATTTTTATTGTCGTATGATAGTAACGAAATTGCAGCGACTATTTCTTCAGCTCTTGATGAGGCTTTAAAAGAAATCGATCTCTCAATTGAAGTGATTTCAGGGGAACAGTGGGTTGAAACCATTACACCAGTCTTAATTGAGAACGTTAAACCAAATGAAGAAGTGACCTTTGAAATTAATTTGAAAGGGATTAAAAATGCCTCTCTTGAGGAATTAAATTACGAAGTGATACTTTGGATAAGAGGTGATGGTAGCGCAGTTGTAAGAAGGGTTGTAATTCCTATTACAGTTCCAACTTTAGCCGATTAATTTAGACAAAATTAAATGATTAATAAAGCCGATATTGAGCGTTGCTCAATATCGGCTTTTTATTTAATGGGCCAAATATGAGTAGTACTAATACTTGCCATGCTTTTAGTTTGTTGTTTATATAATTGATTTTTAAGTGTATTACTTCTTACAAAAGTTTATTTTTTCTTTAGCATAAGTGATTTTTAAGATTGAAGTATCACGCAATACTCACAATTAAATCACGTTTTAACTGTATATTTTGCTTAGTTAAAACTTAATTTGAACACCCGCTCAAGTTGTGCTTTAATCGTTGCTCAATTATTGAGGAACTTTACATGATTAAATTTTATTTTCACCATACTCCTAACCCAATGAAGGTTGCACTCTTTTTAGAAGAAACAGGCTTACCGTTTGAACTTGTTCCTCTTGATACTTTAAAAGGTGAGCAGCATACACCTGAATTTAAAGCAATTAATCCAAACGCTAAGGCGCCAGCAATTGTTGATGGTGAAACTCGTGTGTTCGATTCGAATGCTATTTTAATGTACCTTTCTGAAAAATATGGAAAGCTAGAAGGCAAGAGCGATGACCGCGCTGAAATGCTGTCATGGTTAATGTTTATCGCATCTGGTTTAGGTCCGTATTCAGGGCAAAGTGTACACTTTAGACACATGGCGCCAGAAGGGCTTGATTACGCGGTTAATCGCTATTTACGTGAAGCGCAGCGCCATTACGAAGTACTTGATACTCACCTTGAAGGTCGTGACTTTATTGTGGGTGATACGTATACCATTGCTGATGTATCTGCATGGGGCTGGATTGATAAAGCACCGGTTGTATTAGGTGAAGAGGGCTTAGCACCGTATCCAAATCTTAAGCGTTGGTTTGAAAGCATTGATAGCCGCCCAGCGGTTGCACGTGCACGCGTAATTGGTACTGATGTAGCCTTTAAAAAAGAGTTTGATGAAGACGCTAAAAAAGCGTTTTTCCCTTCAAATTACCCTAAAGTATAAAAAGTACTTAATTCTAAACAGCAGATCAGCTAGCTGATCTGCTGTTTAGTATTTCATGGCTGTGTTAGCACCTCTTTATTTTCATCTGCCACGAATAAATTAACTTCCTCTGTGTGCTGGCTTACGCTATTTCTTTTTAGGGCGATATATAGGTCTGAGTGAATATATATACCTTCTTTTCCCGACTTCATTCCTGCAATTTCAAACCACGAAAGTAGTTGGCGTTTTCTACCTGCAAGCTCAAGCCTTATATCGCGCTTTTTAAATATAACATCTAGATCGGCAAGCATTGCCATTACGCTTAAATCCAAGTGAGTAAAGCAGGGCACAGCATCAATTATTACACAGTGGGTGTCGTCTTTTTGCCTTGCGTATTGCTCAAGTAATCTGCGTTTAAAGTAGCTGGCATTAAAGTAAGTTAAAGGTGAATTAAAGCGGTAGATAAACACGCCTTGCACTGCTTTTGCTTTATCTGTGGCGTCTAAACTTCTTACTACACCGTTAACATCTACGCCGAGTATATTGTCAGTTGGGCGCATAACAGTGCGAATAAATTGAAATAACCCCAGTAATACAGCAAGTGTGATCCCTGGTATAACGCCAATAAATAACACCGCAAGTAAGGTGGCTGAGGCGAGATAAAATGCCTGTTTATCTTTTCGTTTTAATTGCCAAACCGCTTTTAAATCGAGTAAATGAACAGAGGCAATAATAAGTACAACACCTAGCGCTGCGCTTGGAATAAATTCAAGTGGGGCTGTTAAAAACACGGCTATGACCGCAATAATGGCCGCTGCTATTATTGATACTAACTGCGTTTTACCACCCGTTGCATCGTTAACAGCGGTGCGTGAGTCGGCGCCACTGACTGCAAAACCTTGCGAAAGAGCTGACGCTATATTGGCAATACCTAGCGCTCTAAATTCTTTATCGGCGTCTATGTCGTAGCCATTTTTAGCGGCAAAGCTGCGGGCAGTTAGCATCATACTTACAAAGCTCACGATGGCTAAGTTAAGTGCGGGTACCACTAACTCACGAATAATCCCTAAATCAAAAACAGGGGTATTAAAAACGGGAAGCCCGCCAGTTACGGTACCAATGGTTTTTATATCAAGTTGTTTTAAATCAAAAATCCATACCAAAAGCGCACCAAAAGCTATGGCGAACATAGACGCAGGCCACGTGGGCCTTATGCGCTTCATGGCAAAGTAAACCGCCAGTGTAAACAAAGCCATTAGTAAGGTGGGAACATGTGTTTGCGCTAGATATGTGGGTACACCACCTAGGCGTTCAAGTAGGTAGCGTTCGTCAAAGGTAAAACCAAATACTTTAGAAAATTGACCCACAATAATAGTGATAGCCACGCCGTTTAGTAAGCCCATTAAAATAGGTTTAGATAAAAAGTCGGCTAATACACCTAACTTAAATTTACTGGCTATAAAGCACCAAAAGCCGGTCATAGCGGTCATTGTGACAACAAGTTGCCAATGCTTAAAGCTGTCGCCTGCAGCAAGAGGTGTGACTACTGCTGCAATAACGGCGCAGGTGGCGGCATCAGGGCCGACTATTAATTGCTTAGAAGTGCCAAAAAGAGCATATAGCATCATTGGCAGTATGCAAGAATATAACCCTACGGCGGCGTTAACACCGGTTAGTTGTGCGTAAGCAATGGCAACAGGTAAAGCTACCGCAGCTACCGATAGCGCCGCTCTTACATCATCAGCAAACCATTGTCGCTCGTAGTGCAGCAATGTATCTAAACCCGGCATAAAATTATATAAACGCGACAGCACTTCAGTATCCTTGCTAATAGTTACAACGTTTTGATAGTAAATTTAATATTCAAATAAGTATAGCTAGGAGGGGGGTTATTTTAATAAATTGCAGGTGATTATTTATCAAGATATTAAATTTATAATTTGGCAGAAAAGTTAATTATAAAAGTTAATGCTCCTGAGGCGTTTGTCTTTTTAGTCAGATTATGTGCATGGTATTAATCTACTGATATTGAACGCCTCTGGAAGTAACCAAATCTAAAATCTAGTTTTTAATTTTTTAAGATTATTTAGCACCACATGCTGGATATAACTCAAGTACTTCTGTTACTACTTGTCCAAATAAAGCTTGTTCTTGCTGTGTTAAATCTATAGCAGGAATAAATGGCATTGTGTCTGTTAATTCCGAGGTAATGATTTGATAAAAGGTCATCGCTGTAAGGACATTGCCAGCATAGGATGCGTGATTACCGTCGGCACTATGAAGGTTTATACTAGGCATTATTTCTAATACTCGATTCCATACAAAGCCAACAGGCGCTATGCAGCTAGGTTGTTTTTTACTGATTGATAAATGGAGGTCGTAAACCTGCTTTGCTTCTGCGGGATCTCCTTTTTGAGGATGCTCTGGAAATAAAATTGGTGTAATTTTATGCTCTTTTGCGTTCGAGATTAATCGCTCCGTTGCACTTGTAGGGTAGTCAGTCGAACCTGATTGTGAGTACTTTTGTCCTTGAAAAATAGCATGACTCCAGTTATCACTTTTTAATTTATCGACATTCGTATCTACTGCGACTATTTCATCTAAAAATCGGCCACTGACAGTCATCGTTTTAACTGAAGTATTAGGTAGTTGAGCTGTAATAATCGTGTTTAACAACCCCCCTAACTGTGAACTATGGCTATTACCATAGATAATTATTTTGTATTCATTTAAAGGGCTGTTATTAATGATTGCTGTTGTTTTTATTATTTCAGTATTTACAGCCACTTTTGTTTTACTTCCCCCAGATCCGCATGCTGTTAATAATAGTAATGATAATGTGATTGATATTGTTGTTATATATTTTAGAGACATTGTTAATCCTTTTTCGTACCAATTATGAGTACGGTTTTAGAATACTAGACACTTTATAACCAGGCTGCAAGGTTGCTTGATTTTTGGTGGGATTTTTATGGTGCTTAGTTTGTGCGCTAAAGGTGAAGTGCAGGAGGTTGATATTGTTTACGCGTTATCTAAATTTTAGTTTGGAGTACTATTCAGTGATAATTTTATTGCTTTAAATAAATATTCAGTTATAAAAATTGTGCTGTGTTTTAACACAAGTGTCACTTTTTTATAGACGTAAAAAAGCCTGCATAAAAGCAGGCTTTAGTTTCTAGGGAAAATTAAAATTTAGCGCGAATACCAAAGCTGTAACGGCGATCCGCTTCAGTGTACTTCCAAGCACCACCTAGTTCAGATAGGTAGATTGAAGGCTCACCCGTTAAGTTGGTCGCATTACCTACTAAGGTCACGTTTTCGTTAATATCCCAGCTTGCAGAGAAATCTAACTGGCCTCTGTCGTCACGGTAGTTATTACCGTAAACAGTGCCTTCTGCTGAAATGCTGCCGTCTGAGTTAATATTTTCTACGCGTTTCTCGTTTTCAGTATCTAAGAAACTGTCACGGTAGTTATAAGCGATACGAGTAGAGAACCCTTCGTATTCCCAAAATACTTGTAAGTTGTACGTATTTTTAGAAATATCTAATAATGGGTTGCCGTTTGGTTGTTCGCTGTCTGCATACGTGTAGTTTGCATTAACACCTAAGCCAGAAAATGCACCAGGTAAGCTTGTGAAGAACTGTTGGTAACCAACTTCAAAACCTTGTACTGAACCGTTTTCACCGTTTACATTTTTAACTGTATCAATACCCGTTAGTCCTGCATCACGCAAGCCTGCAACATGGTTAAAGCCATCTATATCTACAGGGTAGTCAGTCGCATCTGAGTAAACTAGGTTGTCTTGAGATACACCTGCAACGTCAAGCTGACATACTTGGTTCCACTGAGTTACGTTTTGACCTGTTGAAGTGCTTGATGCAGCTACACAGCTACTTTCGTTACTTAAGAAAGACTCAACATCTTTATAAAATACAGCGAAAGATAGTACGTTACCTTCATCAAAGTAATGCTCTACAGATAAGTCGTATTGCGTTGCACGGTATGGTTCTAAATCAATAGAGCCTTGCGTTGCACCTGTAATGTCATTATTAACGTCAAATGCAGGGCTTAGCTCGCTAAAGTCAGCGCGGCGCATAACTTTTGCAGCAGCAAAGCGGAATAATGTTTCGTCTGAGTAGTTATACGTAACGTTTAAGCTTGGTAAAAAGTCGCTGTAGTCATTGTCGCCAGTTACTTTTTCGCCATTAAGAAATACGCTTGATTCTAAATCTGTAGTCACATAACGACCACCCACAATCGCAGTGATGTTATCAAAGTCTAAGTACGCTGATATGTACACAGCTGCTGTATCTTCAACTACGTTGCGGTATGCGCTTTCTTGGAACTCTTGGTTATCTGAAAGACTCCCTGTTGACGCTAGGTTAGTACCTGCAAGTAACTGCTGAAGTTGAGCGTAAGTATTTGCAGGGTTAGATAAACCGTTGTAGCTTAAAAACGTTAGTAGGTCATTTTGTCCCGAATGACCTAATTGGTCAAAAGAGTTGTCGTGGCTAACTGTTGTGAAGCTATTTGAAAAAGCAGCGTTGTAGTCATCAACCCATAAAGTAGCTAATGAACCATCTGAGTCGTTAAATGCATTTTTGTAAATGTCTTTAATTTCTACTTTGTATTGCTCATATTCGTAATCGCGGTTAGTAACACGTACACCTGCTTTTACTTTAGATACCCAGCTTAAGCTGCTGAGAGGTTCAAACATTTCAACGTCAAAACGAATAGCTGTTTCGTCATTGTCTGTTCTTCTATCTTCACTTTTAAACGTACGTAGTGCTAAGTTTTGTGGGTCAGTAAATGCATTTGGATCTGAATGAATGATGCTTGGTAATTTATTACCGTCTTGAGAAAATGCACCATCATATAAATGATTTGTTAGCTGAGTTCCGCCACTTGCTTCAAATGTTGATTTTTCGATTGGGCGAAGTGTAAATTCAGAATCAGGTCTTACGCTTTCTGATGATGCTACTGCAATTTCACCAGAGATTTTTATACTGTCAGTAAGGTTCCACTCTGCACCAAGTGCATTCGAAAACGAGTCAGTTTCACGAAAGTCACTGTATGTTTTAGGGATACCAAATTCGTTTGTTAGCGTGTAATTATTTACGCCGTTAGCATCTTGAGTTGTATTTGCATCTGTTGATAGTGAACCCGCAACACCTAATATAGAGTTACCACTTTGCTCACCAGAGCGTTTAGTGCCACTTAAATCTAGATACACCATGCCATTACCAGATTGTGGTGCCCACTGAAGTGATAAATTTACAGCAGTACGTTTACGTTGTTCTACATATTGCTCAACACTGTGCTCGTCTCGTACGATAGCGTTGCCACTTGGTGTATTACCTTCTTGGCCATTAATATCAATGTCTTGAGGTTTAACACGGCTAGACGTTTCATCTTGGCGAATTTCACGATCTTGATACGAAAACATAGCAATGGCACCAAAGGTACCCATTTCGTCAAAGTCCCAGTTGTTACCAAGTGAACCACTAAAAATAGGTGCTACTTTTTCTGTTTTATCTGCATATTCACCATCTAATGAAACTGCACCAGTTAGTTTATCTAACTCTAATGGGCGAACTGTTTTTAAGCTAACTGTTCCGCCTAATGCACCTTCAATCATATCGGCAGTAGGAGACTTAACTACTTCTACTGTTTTTAAGAAGCTTGATGGGTAATCTTGTAAGCTAATACCGTCACGAGAGTCGCCAATAGTAGAGCGACCGTTTAATTCAACACGGTTTTGAGGTAAGCCACGAATCGAAACACTGTCACCCACACCAAAATCGGTATTAATAGATACACCAGTAATACGTTGCAGTGCTTCTGCAATATTATTATCAGGTAACTTACCAATGTCTTCAGCAACAATCGCATCTACAATACGTCCGTCAGTACGCTTAAGCATAGCGGCGGCTTTCATACTACCTAGCATGCCTTTTACTTCAATAACTTCAATATCTGCAGCTGCCGTTTCTGAAGCTGCCGGAGCCTCTTGCGCTGCAATAGTAGAAGAAGCCATTAATAAAAGGGCTGCTGCACTGATTGTTGTAGAGCTACTTCTTTTATGTTTATTAATTAATGTTGAAGTAATTTGATTGAGTTTCATGTATCTCTCCCGTTTGGGTACGACTTACGTCATTGTGTGTGTTGTTACTTGGTTTGGTTAACCAATTTAACTGCTGTTTCCCTGTAGCGTGTCATACAGGTGGTGTGGTTGAAATTAGTCCAATTCAGCTTTTATTACAACCTTTGTTTACCAAAAATTCACAAGGTGTATTACAAAGTGTTCTTTTATTTTGCTTATATTTAATAAATTTAATGGCTTATGGTGTATTTTTATTTTTTATATTTTGAGTGAATTTTATTGAAGTATGTTTACCAAAGGCGTTTTTTTATATTATTTGTACTATTAAATACACTTTTTAGTGCTGTTTTTAAATTTTATGCCGTACTTTTATACGTATTTAGTTTGTTTTTTAAGTGATGTTAAAATAATGAGATGTTCATTAAAGGTTGGCTATGGCTTATAAATTTGCGAAATAGTAAGGAGTATAAAATCATTCAATTTTATTTTGGTTATTTGTTTTGGTAATACCAATTTTCTATTGTTTTTATATGAATTTTGTATTAGAGCTTACTGATACATATCTATATATGATTATAAATAGAGTGATTTTTGCGCAAAAAAAAGCCCAGCATATTAATGCTGGGCTTTCTTAGATTAAATATATTAGCTTTTTAACTCGCCTGTAGATGATTCTAAATGGGCTCTAATAAACCACTGAAATTGCTCTAGGTCAGCTAGTTGGCTGGTGATCATATCTTCAGACACCGGATCTAATTCAGAAAGAGTCTCAATTGCTTTGCGGTGATCGCCATTAACGCCGTTGTATACTTTATCAAGTGCGGCTAAATGCTCGGTTACTAACCCTTTACCTACTGAGTATTCGTTCCATGTACGACGATCTACAATTGATTTAGGCGTACCAACGGGCACTCCACCAAGAGTCGCAATTCGCTCTGCAATTGTATCTGTCATTTCGCGCACAATGTCTACTTGTGGGTCTATCATTTCGTGTACGCCAATAAAGTTAGGTCCCACTACGTTCCAGTGAATATGCTTTAAAGTAAGCTGTAAATCTATCAATGCAACCATGCGGTTATCTAGCGTAGCTATTGTTTTTTGAGCTGATTCGTCACTCATACCTGGCGCGGTAAATTTAGTTGTTTTGTTTGATTCGTTATTGTTACTCATAATTTCTCCTACATTAAGTAATGTGTTGCTCATATAATATGTTGCGTTATGAGCATGACTTAAACTTAATGAAGCAACTGTTATGCCGTAAGCTGATTGTTTTTAAAAGTGATTTAAAAACATGTGGTTATGTTTTTATTTAAGATTTTAGAGGCTGGAGGGGGGATTGAATTTTTGAAAAGCCTGCATACATTTGTAAAATCTGCAGACTTTAATTTAATAACGCTTAAGTGTATTTAAACTTTGGCTATATATTCGTGCGCTTTTAAAACATCGAGCGACACTATTTCTAATGATTTTTTATTTGTAGCTTCAAGTACCACTGGTGGCGCAACGTTTGCTGAAATAGCATGAAGCCATCTTACTGCACACAAGCACCATTTATCACCGGCTTTTAAACCTTCAAAATCGTAAAGAGGGTTTGGGCTTATTAAGTCGTTACCTTGTGATTTTGAAAATTGTAAAAACTCGTCAGTCATAATTGCACACACACTGTGATTGCCAAGATCTGATTCTGGTACATAACAAAATCCTTCACGTGTGTAGCCACCATTACCGCAACATAGTTTTAAACGTGTGCCAAGTACATTAAATTGATTCGCCATGAAATACCTTAGTTTGTGGTGTTTAATAAATTTACTCTATCAGGAGTAACTCGCTTGAGATAGCTATAAAACTTAAAAGAGAGAAGGGGGTCTACACAAACTTAAGCCCGCAGCAAAATTGCGGGCTTAGTATTATTTATTTAATACGCAGTGCCATACAATCGCTATGGCCGTTTATGATCATGCTTTTATCAACACGTACGCCACCACCAGAGTATTTTCCGGCGGCTGTAAAACTACATATTTGTACAAAGTAGTCATCTACTTTAGGCAGTGCAAATAGTTGTTGGTATATTTGGTCTTGCTCGGCAAAGTGCCCCATTGTTTTTTCTATAACTTGCTGCTTTTCATCAACAAGTTGAATATTAGCGCCACATCGTCCTACTATTGGTTTAACTACATAACCGGTTTGTAATAACTCGTCGTTAAGCTCAAACGCGGTATTAAGTAAATATTTATGATTAGGAAATAAACTCCACAGTATTGGTAAAATAGCCTTGTTACTAGGAATTAATGTCCACAGCGGTTCAAACACCATGACATTTTTACGCAGTAATACATCGACTAAGCGTGGCGTTTCACCAATTTTGAATTGTGGTTCAAAGTTATCACCTAATGATTGGTCGGCTTCACATTCTTCACGAATTTGATCAAGTGCGGTTTCCCACGACCAGGTTTTCCACACATAGCTCAGCTGTGAGCCGTCTTCATCTACTATGTTGCCTGATTCATTCCAGCGAAGTGTGCTTAAGCCAATTACTAACTTACACTCAAAGCCCGCGGCTTCAATGGCTTCTTTCATAAATAATGCGTGGTAATGCTCTTCTGGTTCATCATCTTGCAGAATATGAACAAGACCTTTTACTTCACTTTTACGCCATGCTTTTACGAGATCTTTAAATAAATTTTGGCCTGCATCTACACCTGTTTTAACACCAAAGTGTTTTGCCCATTTACCCTGAACTTTGCCGCTTTCCATGTAACACGATGCCGAATCGCAATTGTATTCGTAAACTTTTAAACCTGCTGCTGTTAAAGCAAAGTCAAACCGACTGGTAATTAATTGGTTTAAGCGGTTATCCCACGATTGGCGAATTTTATTAATCACAACATCGGGTAAATTAAACTTTTTTAATAACTCAGGGTGCTGCAGTACATAGTCGGTTGCATGCATAAATAAGCCATGCAGCTCATTTGTTGCATGCTCAATGCTTTGCTGCGCCGTTTGAGATATCGCAAAGTAATTATGTTGATCCTCAGCTACTGATGTAAGTTTATGGCCTTGCATCATTTCTACGTAGGCAGCTTCATCGTCATTCGCAATATTTAACCATGACTTGTTTGCTTGGCCTGTATCTACTGCTTTATGGGCTTCTATAATAAATAAATCAGTGTTTAGCTCAGACGTTGGCTCAGCATATTCTGTTTCATCAGTTTGTGTCATCCAGCCTAAAATAGTGGCGTCGCTGTAAGAGCACTCAATCCAATAGTCGCCATCTTTAGTTACTTTTGCTTTTAGTTCACGGCACCAGTTTTGATTTGTTGGCCATATTTGATGTCCTACATTTTGCTCAGCAAGGCGTATTTTATCTTCGTGCACTTCAACAACGATAGCAACATGGCCTGTTTCTTCAAACTCGCCGCCTTCCTCCCAAATAAGTAAACTACCTACTTGAGGGTGATGTTTAGCACCATTTTTAAACGCGTTTAGTGGCAATCTGTTTTGGCTATTTACATCGCGCACTGAACGCAGCTCAAAAATATCGTAAGCCATAGCAATATCATCAAAAATATAGCTATGGTTGAGATACATCCATCGACGTGCAAATTCAACGCATTGCCATTTATAGCCCATGTAAATGCCATCAAGGTAACTACGATAGGCGCTACGATTAGGATAAATGCTTTCGTCAGCCGTATCATAATCAGATGAATACACAGCAACATTACCAGGTGCATAACCTAATAAGGTACCAAAATCACTAGCAGGAGCAGAAGATTTCATAAACAAAGATGTTCAAAATAAAGGTGTGATAATTTGCTGACTATATGAGCGAAACTGCGTTATAGCAAGATATAAAATATGTTTTTACGAAGGGGGATAAGTAAAAAATCACTCATTCATTAAAGAGTGAAAATACGGGAGAGTACTTTTACTAATAGTGTTAGGTTTGGTGCTTTTTTAATTGTAACTGGTTGAAATTTATTAATATTTTTGAAGTGATTATTATTGTTTAAATCTCAACTAAAAAATGGAGAAGCTATAGGTAACTTCTCCACTTTTATTATTCATATTTAGTGATTTTTATAATATGTAAAGCAGGTTAACGCGCCGCTAAATCATTTCAGCATCTATATGGCGTATTAGGTTTGATACCCAATTAACATATTGGCGGTGAATTTTTTTGCCGTTGTAGTTTAAGTTAATAGAGTCTTTATAGTTGATTGAGTATGCCGTTTTGTCATACGCAATATCGATAGTTAATTGGTGTGTGCGAATATCCAGTACACCTTTTATTTTACCTTCACTCATAGGCGTACACTTCCAACCAAGCTGAATACATGCCTTTAGAATGCCTTTTTCTACGTCAGCTTCACTGTTGGTAATTGTTGATGTTTGTGGAATAGGGTTTTGTTCAAAGTCTCTTACTGCAATAGATGTTGAACAACCAGCAAGTACAGTAAGTGTTGCCGCTGTAAGTAAAATTGAGTACTTTTTCATAATAATCCTTTGTTTTAATTTCATCCAATTGTGTTGTCTCGCCAATATATGCGCGCTTAGGTGAGATTATCGGTAAATTTATAGATGAGTGCCAGCAGTAATTAGAAAATTAAGAGAGTTAACCGAGATTTATCTCGGGTATTAGCTTTATTTATGAACAAGTTAAAGTTGAATTATTTAAGCTGTAGACCAAAGGTTAAAGCAAAATTATGTGTTGAAAGATTTACGTGAGCGATGACATGTTTTGAGGGAACGCTCTTTCTTTATGTTTTAAATTACTCCTATAGTCGTACTTTAGTTAATTTTTTGTTAAACTATTGCGCTTAGTATGGATTGAAGTCAGTTAAAAGTTTTTAAAACAGGAAAAACAATGGAAGACATAATAAACAACATTGATATTAATCAATATTTACCCGCTGCAATTACGTGGGCAACCAACATATTACTAGCGATTGCAATTTTGCTTGCGGGCTTATGGTTAGCGGGCAAAGTACGCAATTTAATTATTGGCTTATGCCATAAATACACTCATCTTGATGACACGCTTTTTCGCTTTTTAGGCAGCATGGCTCGCTACATCATATTAGCGTTCGTTATTATTGCTGTGTTAAATCGCTTTGGTGTACAAACGGCCTCTATTATTGCTTTGCTAGGTGCTGCGGGACTTGCTATAGGCTTGGCGTTACAAGGTGCAATGTCGAACCTTGCCGCAGGCGTTATGCTACTTGTTTTCAGACCTTATAAAGTGAATGACTTTATTGAGGCCGCAGGGCGTTTTGGTAAAGTAACAGAAGTAGATATGTTTACTACTATTTTACAAACGTTCGATAACCAACAGGTTATTATTCCAAATAGTCAAATTTGGGGCGCGCAAATTATAAACCATTCACATCATCCAATTCGTGGTGTGGATATGCATTTTGGTGTTGCTTACGGTGAAGATACAACGGCTGTACGTAAAGTTATAGATGCCGTACTTGCAGCGCACCCACACATACTAAAAGATCCAGCTCCTTTTGTTGAAGTAGAAACTCTTAACAACAGCTCAGTAGACTTTTTAGTAAGACCTTTTTGTAAGGGCGAGCATTACTTCGATATTCTTTATACGGTGCCAGAGTTAATTAAAAAAGCACTGGATGAAAACAACATCGAAATACCTTTCCCACATCGTAAAGTTATTTTAGTTAACGAAAGCAAAGATTAACTAAATTTAAAACGGTTTAAACCTAAGGGCACTTTTAAGTGCTCTTTTTTTGTGTGAAAAAGTTACATACCTGTGTAACCTTTTCTTTTATAAACCACTTCAAATACTACATTGTTATCTGTACAGCCCTTTTTTACTAGGTTGGATGGCTGGTCTTTATTTTGCATTTGCATAGTCGCTTTTAGCTTTTAAGCTCATAAAAACTATTGACCCATTAAATCAAACTGTATGAAGGACTAAACATGGCTGAATCATTTAAATACGCAGGTAATAAAGGGCATGGCGGTGAATTGCATCAAAAAGCGTCGGATGAACACCCTACCATGACCACCACGCAGGGCTGCCCTGTAAGTGACGATCAAAATTCATTACGTGCTGGAAAGCGTGGCCCAGGATTATTAGAAGATCACATAATGCGCGAGAAGATCTTTCACTTTGATCACGAACGCATTCCTGAGCGAGTAGTGCATGCACGAGGCTATGGTGCACATGGGTACTTTGAAACTTACGACACGCTTGAAGATTTAACCTGTGCAGATATTTTTCAGCGAAAAGGTGAAAAAACCCCAGTATTTACTCGTTTCTCTACAGTTGCAGGTAATAAAGGGTCTCCAGATTTAGCACGTGATGTACGTGGTTTTGCGGTAAAATTTTATACCCAAGAAGGAAACTGGGATTTAGTAGGAAACAATATACCGGTATTCTTTATTCAAGATGCGATGAAGTTTCCAGATTTAGTTCATTCAGCTAAAGCCGAGCCAGATCGTGGTTTTCCGCAAGCGCAAACAGCACATGATAACTTTTGGGATTTTGTGAGCTTATCGCCTGAGTCAATGCACATGGTTATGTGGGCAATGTCTGATAGAGCTATTCCGCGCTCTTTACGCTTTATGGAAGGTTTTGGCGTTCATACCTTTAAATTTATTAATGCCAAAGGTGAAGAGAAATTTGTTAAATTTCATTGGAAACCAAAAGGCGGCATGCAATCTGTAGTATGGAACGAAGCACTTAAGCTAAATGGCGCAGACCCTGATTTTCATCGCAGAGATATGTGGGAATCTATTGGCAACGGCGACTACCCAGAGTGGGAGCTAGGTGTACAGGTGTTTGATCAGCAATTTGCTGATGAATTTGAATTTGATGTATTCGATGCCACTAAGCTTATACCTGAAGAGCAAGTACCAGTGCAAATTGTTGGCCGTATGGTGCTTGACCGTGTTGTAGACAACTTTTTTGCAGAAACAGAGCAAGTAGCATTTTGTACTCAAAACATTGTACCGGGGCTCGACTTTACACCCGACCCGCTACTGCAAGGTCGTAACTTTTCATACTTAGATACTCAAACTAAGCGTTTAGGTGGTCCTAACTTTACGCATATTCCGGTCAATGCGCCTAAATGTCCAATGCGTCATTTTCAGCAAGATGGCCACATGGCAATGCACAATCCAAAAGGGCGTGTTAATTATGAGCCAAACTCATGGAGCGGCGATGAAAACAACCCGCGCGAATGCCCAGTACATGGCTTTAAAAGCTCAAGCGAGCCTGAAGTAAGCGGCGGTGATAAACTGCGTTATCGCTCAGAAACATTCAGCGATCATTACAGTCAAGCCCGTCAATTTTATTTAAGTCAAACAGAGGTAGAGCAGGCGCATATTCAATCTGCGTACGTGTTTGAGCTGTCTAAAGTTGAGCATTTACCAATACGAGAACGTTTGGTATCGCACTTGTTAAATATTGACGAAACCCTCGCAAATAAAGTTGCCGAAGGACTTGGCTTGCAAGAAATGCCAGACCCAGCTGAAGCTGCTATGCCAACACGTAAAGACTTACCTGTATCTGATGCGTTAAGTATTTTGAAAAATGCGCCCAACACCTTCAAAGGCCGTAAATTAGGTATTTTAGTAAGTGATGGCTTTAATGCAGACATTTTTGAATCGGTTACCAATGCACTTAAAAGTGAAGGCGCAAACTTTGAAATTATTGCCCCACAAGTTGGCGGTGCTAAATGCAGTAAAGGTAAGCACTTTAAAGCTGATCAGGTTATTAATGGTGGTCCATCGATTTTATACGATGCGGTACTTGTACTCACCACTGAAGAGGGAGTCGAAAAACT
Organism: Pseudoalteromonas sp. RB2-MNA-CIBAN-0110; assembly: GCF_040309305.1. NCBI lineage: Bacteria > Pseudomonadati > Pseudomonadota > Gammaproteobacteria > Alteromonadales > Pseudoalteromonadaceae > Pseudoalteromonas > Pseudoalteromonas sp. RB2-MNA-CIBAN-0110. The sequence continues at coordinate 35,537 of NZ_JBEOOQ010000046.1, forward strand.
AGCTGCCATAGCAGAAGCTAAAGACTTTGTAAGTGATGCGTACGCACATATGAAATTTATAGGCTACACACAAGAGGCTAAGCCTTTATTTAAAGCGGCAGGCCTTGATGGAAAAGCAGATAATGGTTGGATAGATTTAGAGGCACATTCAGGCGATAAATTTATAAATACATTACGTAATTTAAGATATTGGAAACGTTAGTAAGCTCAATAATTAAAAAACCACAGCATGTAATTGTTGTGGTTTTTTTTAGCTCACCTAGTTAAGGTATTAGTTCAAGCCAACAATAAAAATTGGATATATTATGAAGCTTAATGGCGCTTGTCACTGTGGCAAAGTGGTATTTACGGTCAACTCAAAACACCCTTATCCTTACAATTTATGTTACTGCTCTATATGCCGTAAAACCGCAGGGAGCGGCGGGTTTATTATTAATTTAAACGCGCAATACAGCACGCTTGAGGTTACAGGGCGTGAACACATAACTATTTATCATGCAAAAATAGGCGATAAAATCAGCCCTGCAGAGCGTCATTTTTGTAAGCATTGTAGTGCTAACTTGTGGTTATACGATGCACGTTGGCCTGAGCAAGTTCACCCCTTTGCAGGTGCAATAGATAGTGAGTTACCCATACCGCCAGAGCGCACTCATTTAATGCTTGGTAGTAAAGCAAATTGGGTAAATGCGCCCATTAATGAAGGTGACAAGCAGTTTGAAGAATACCCTGATGAAAGTATTGCTGCTTGGCATAAGCGTTTAAACCTCGAAAAGTAACGCAATTTTTTGTATGAGCTAAGCTTAAATTTAGGGGCAATTAAACGCATATTTAGTTTATTAAATATTAAAAATCACCGCGTAAGTAAAGGAGAATATTATGGCAGTCCCAGCAATACCAAAAGGGTTTCATTCAGTTACACCTTATTTAATTATGAATGACGCACAAAAAGCGATAGATTTTTATTGTGATGCATTTAGTGCAGAACATGTAATGCAAATGCCTTTACCTGATGGTGGAATAGCTCATGCAGAAATCATAATTGGTGATTCGCATATTATGCTTTCAGATATTGGTTCAGAGGATCATTTAAAAAGCCCTAAAGAACTCGGTGGTACTGCGCTAAGCCTTATGCTTTATGTTGAAGACGTTGATACCGTATTTAAAAAAGCAATTGAGCTTGGTGCAACAGAAATAAGACCCGTACATGACCAATTTTATGGTGATAGGACCGGCACGATACAAGACCCATTTGGTCATATATGGATCATTGGTACACACAAAGAAGATGTTAGTGACGAAGAGTTAAATAATCGAATTGGCGATATAACAAATCAAGAGCAAGACGCATAACTAGCGTGCTTATTAGATTTTGTCCCTTCCTAAGATATGTTGATGGCTTTAATGGGAGGCCTGTGGCTTTTGCTTCAGCTCATCTAGGTTTTGCCTTGTTATCGAAACCGTTTTCTTACCTCAAAATAGCTCACTTAATTAAGCGAATTGGTATAAATTACTAGTTAAATTTTAGGCATAAAAAAACCTCAGCCAATAATTAGCTGAGGTTCAAAAAGTGGTACCAGCGGCCGGACTCGAACCGGCACTCCTTTCGGAAGGGGATTTTGAATTAACCCCGCATACACCAACCCTGTTTATTTTCAATAAGATAGCATACAATACTATAATACTTATACAACATTCTATACAACATTAGGTATTTTTATGTATGAAAATCTAGATAAAGGACTGGCTATTTATCGCCAGAAACATACCAAAAGCTATTATGTCAGATTAAGAATTGATAAAAAAGAAATTAGAAGAAGCTTATCAGTATCAGATATTAGCGAAGCTAAAAGTCTTGCTTGGCGCTTTAAGTTTGATATGGAGAGTAAAAAATTGGCAGGTATACCAATACTTGCAACGAAAGAATTAACTATCAATCAGGCTTTTAAAGAAGTGATAAAAGAGCTAGATAATATTAAAGTTCAAAAAACGATATATAATGATTATCGTTTAGTTATTAATAATTTTATAACTCCTTATTTCAAAAATAAAACGATTAAAGATCTAACATCAAAAAATATTAGATTATATTTTGAAAGTTTAAATCTATCGCTGACAAGAAAAAGAATTAATAACACTTGCTTTAAAAAGTTATTTCAATTTTTAGAAGAAGAGGAGCATATGAAAAAATCAGAAATACCAACTTTGCCAAAAGTTGAAAATAATAAAGTTGAAAATCGTGAAGCTTTTACAACTACCGATCATCAAAAAATAATGAAAGAACTCCAAGACTTTCATAATTTAGGAAAACCAAATTTTAAAACTAAAGAGTATCGTCAAACTTTATATTATTACTTTATCATTCTTTGTGAAACAGGTGTGAGAGCTGGCGAAGAAGTTAAAAGCTTAATGTTTAGCGATATTGAAAAAGATGGCTTAAATCACTTTGTAACAATTACAAAGGGTAAAACCAAAGGATATTCACGATCAAGAAAAATAGCATTAAGTAAAAAAGCATATAACGCTATATTTGAAATAGCTTGTATTCAAAATCCAGAAAAAGATATTAACATTAAGAACTTTACTAATATTAATAAACCAATTCTTGAAGCGTCATTTGGTAAAATCCCTTGTTATATTAGAGTCTTTGGGCTTTTTATTAAACATCTACAAACTAATAACATTATTAAAAATCATTACACATTATATTCTTGTCGTCATTTCTACATTACAACAAAACTTCAAGATGGAGTTGATGTTTATGTAGTTGCTAAATATGTAGGTAATTCAGTAGAGATGATCCAAAGATTTTATGATCATCACACAATCGGGAAACAGGAAAACATCGACAAATTGACGGGTAAAAAATCAGAAGTTATTTTTTAGTTTCTTAATATGTAAATTACATAATTTTAAAATGGCAATTTTATGATTAAGTAAATTACTTATGCTTTTGATCTTAATCTTTTGACCTTGTTTTTAACAGATTTCAAAGGCGTAGCAACTTTGACAAGAGAGGGAATAAGCGTAGCGAAATGTTCATTTACGTAGTAATGACCCTAACTTGCTTTAAGCATATCACTACCTCATTGATGGGCATTTAATTGACAATTTTTAGATATATGGATCTCTGTAATTAGCATTATTATATTTATGGAGAATTTCGTTTATGAAAGATTGGATTGTTACTATTCAACAAAAAACTTTGAAAGAAAAAAAAGCAAAATCAAAAGGTCGAGTTGGAAAAAATGGAAAAATTAAAAAAAATAAAACTTTAGAAAGTAATATTAATTATTTATTAGATAACTCACACAAGAACCACTATTACACTGAAATAACGGACTTAGGGAATGCAAGAGAGACTTATAAAAACATATTAATGCAAGTTGATAAAAGAGCATCTTTAAGAGCTGAAAATAGCATTAGAGGCGGTGGAGTATCTAACGTAGCAAGTTCTTTTGTTCTTGGCTTACCTGCTGATTTAGTACATCCAACCGTTGAACAATGGCGAGATATTCACGAAAAAACATTAAATAATTTTGTTGAGCGTTTCAATGAGTCGATGGAGAACAAACAAGCCAACCATAACGATATTACGCCATTAGAAATTGAAGAAATGAGCAAAAGACAATTAAAAGAATATCATTTAAATACGGAGCGATTTAAAGAGCGTTTAGATATTGATCAAGTTTTAAAATTATCTACCGCTGTCGTACATGACGATAGAAATAAACCTTTTATCGCTGGGGCGACCTCTGGGAGTCATTTAAATATCACCATGTCTAATGTTATGAATGGGGAAGTTATTAAAGCATTGACTCAAAAACAAGCCTTACACGACCTAAAACAAGCTTTTAAATTAGGGGTAAAAGAAACATTAGATTTGGAGTCTTACAAGTATATTCCTGAAATTGCCAGGCAAGAGAATGATCTTGCATATTCTGATGATAATGAGCATTTAAAAACTAAAAAATATGGTGGTGAAACGATCCCTAGAAGTGCGGCATTAGCTAAAAAACGAGAGATTGAAGAACAAGCATTAGCTGAAAAAGAAAAAGCAGCAAAACAGCGTTTGCTTGACTCTAAAGCGAGAATTGAAAAAGAACAAAAAGAAAAATCTGATAAATTCACACAACAAAAAAAATCAACAATCAATAAGTTAAAAGCTCACAATAAAAATAATATAGCCAAAGAGAAAACTTTAAATAAAAAAGAGAAAATCATAGATAAGAAATCTAATGAGCTAACAAATTATTTCAACAATATTTTAGAATCTGATTTAATAAAATCTTTTGTTGATAAGATAATCGCTAGGGGAAAAGCGAAACATATTGGACCTATGGAATTAGTCGATACTGAAACAAAATTAATAAAAGAGTTTAACGAAGAATTAGTTGAAAGTTATAGAGAACTTAACCCCAAAGAGCTTAAAAAGCACGTAGAGCGTGAGAAAGTCAAAGCTGATGAGTTAGCGGTCAAGATCCAAAAAAGACACGATACAAACGAGTTTAAGACTCAACAAGAATTAGATATAGAAAAATCAAAGTTGATTTTAAATACTCCAAAAAAGAAAACGATAAAAGAAAAATTAGTTGGGATTGGAACAAAACTAGGAATGTTTAATTAAGTATAGATAGAAAGTCTTTTAAAACTGTTTTAAAGCCACTTTATTTAAACGTTCATCTAAATAGTAAGATAATTGTAAGTAATACCTTAAAAGTAGTAATAAGATAGATTAGCTTTATTTATTATTTTATAACTCATTTCGTAAGCTCAAATCGCCAAACCAGAAAAGGGAGCTTGCTCCCCCTGCTCTTCAAAATGTTTTTTTAATAAAAATAAATCTCAATTTTACTCTTTGTTAAAGGATCTTTGTTAATAATATGAGTTAGTCTTTTAGTGTGATCTTATTAGGGTAATGACTTAGGGCTTTTAAAAGGTAATGACTTAGGGCTTTATTGGGTAATAAGTTAGGTATCTAGCGTCAATTAACTTGGCCGGTTCCGCGTCAATTATCGTGGCCGGTTGACACCGAATTTCATTTGCTCTTAT
>NZ_JBEOOQ010000047.1:0-39314 GCF_040309305.1 Pseudoalteromonas sp. RB2-MNA-CIBAN-0110
GGAATAAGCCCAAATGAATCAGAGCGAAGATACAAATTAAGCTACAAAACTGTGGCCAATTTTACTTGACCACTTCAGAGCTTTTAAGCAACATACTTTTGGTTTTTTGCCCGCCCACTTTAACGTGACCGTTGTTGCCCAATTTAAAATCTAAAAAATATTGCCCAAATTTAGAAAAGCTATCGTCAACTCCACCGCTCTCATTACCTGCTGGCAAAATATTACCTGCGGCTGAACCCGTAGAATTAATATCCATCACGGTGTAAGTCGATACACCCACACTCACTAAATCGTTTATATAACCCGATGTGTAATTGAGCTCTATACCTTGAGCAAAAGTTGAATCGTCACTTGCGTCGTTATCGTAGTCACGGTCAAAATAAATTGATCTAAGTTTTATATTAAATTCATCTTGTTCTGTCAGCCCATTAACAGCGGCATACGAAGGAATAGAAATACATATTAATACTGCGCCTGTTGCCGCAAGTAATTTAGATACTCGGTGAGCCATAGTTATCTCCGTTACCTTGTTTTGTTTAAGTTTTAACTGTGCAGTGCATAGCAGCGTGTATTTTTTCGACCTACACGGTAAACATGTCATAAGGTAATTACATTTTAAGTAATCACGTTTTCTTTCACGCTACTAAAATATAGAACAATATAAGTTTTTAATGTTTTAATTTTCATATTATAAAATATTAAGTGTTTGTTTTGTTTCGGATGAATTATAAAAGTAAGGTGAGCATCGTCTCTTGCTCGCTCGTACCTATACCGATAGTTCCCTTTAAAAGCGTCATAATATTGGTTAAATTTTACTTTATTTAAACTTACCAAAGTAAAGTTATAAGCAAAAACTAAAAGCTATCCGTTGTTTTTTGGGCACCTAATATTCACTAAAAAATCGATAAATATAAAAATCAGCACCTTTAGCTAATACTTTTGTTGCTCGCTATAAAGTAGCAAAGAACATAAAAATTATTATATTTATATGCATGTTCGTCTTATCTTGGTGAGTAAAATCAACTTTTTATATTACATCTACTCTAAACCTTTATAAAATATATATATTCTAATTAATAACAAAGTTGTATCCTGAATAATAAGTGCTATATTTATTTCGATGATAAAACAGATATACTGTCAGTATATTAACAATAAAGGATGAGTTAATGTTTTCAGGACGACCGGTTAGTAAAAGGTTATTAATCTCGGTGCTTACTCATGCTATTTTTTTCATCAGTGGTATTGTATTAACTTACTTTGCCCACGCTGCACATCAAGATGCTGTTAATAACAAAATAAATGAAGCCCTCAACAACCGCCTTTCTTCACTCTCAACAGGCGTTACTAGCAGATTCGACTTATATAAATATGGGCTATACGGTTTAAAAGGATTTATACACGGCATTGGCGTTAATAATTTAAGCTACCAAACAATTTCAAATTACTCTAACAGTCGCAATTACGCCCAAGAATTCTCTGGAGCAAATGGTATTGGCTTTATAAGAAAAGTGAATGCCGAAAACTTAGCTCAATTCTTAAAAACTGCAAAATCCGATCGACCTAACCAAATATTTAAACTAAATAAACTAGCAAACGAAAGTGATGAGCACTTTATTATTCAGTATATATTTCCTGAGCAAAGTAATTCACGGGCTCTAGGACTCGATATTGCATCGGAAAGTACACGTAAAAAAGCAGCATTAAATTCTGCAATTAATAACCAAGTTCAATTATCGGCGCCTATTACGTTAATCCAAGCGGATAACAAATCGCAACAAGGCTTTTTAATTTTACTACCAGTTTATAAAAATATTATTATTCCAACTGATAAAATCCAGCGTTTAGAGCAATTAATTGGATGGACTTACTCCCCTTTATTAATAAACAATATTTTAGATTCTCTTTCCCAAGCTGATGAAAATAAGCTAGTCATTAGCGACATAGGTAACAACGTTAAAACTGACTTTTTTAGCTACGGCATTAAAAGCAACTCGGCTGATTATCAGTTAAATAAAGTAATTAAAGTGATGGGAAGAACATGGGAAATCACACTTAGTGCTTCAGACACATTTATTGAATCACTACACTTACCGAGTAAATATCAAGCTATTGTCAATGGTGTTTTTTATACCCTTATTTGTATGTTTATAACTTTAATAATTCAGCTGTTTTTTTACCGTAGAGCACAAAGAACACAGCGAAGAATTATCAAAGCTAAACAAAATAAGCATATGCTGCAGCAAACAAATTTAAAATTAGAAAAAGAAGTAAAATTACGTACTAAAGAAATTGCCGATATAAGTATGCTTCAACAAAGTATTTTAAACAGTGCCAGTTACTCTATTATTGCGACCGACATAAATGGCTTAATTACTTTGTTTAATCCCGCCTCTGAAAAGTTATTAGGCTATAAAGCGCAAGACGTTATTGGAATTGAAAATCCGGGTATTTTTCATTTAAAAGAAGAAATTATAAAAAAAGCTAAACAGCTTAGTGCAGAGTTAAATGAACCTGTTTTCCCTGGTTTTGAAGTGTTTATCTTAAAAGCAACGGCTACAGAGCCTGATATCAATCAGTGGACATACATTTCTTCTACAGGCGAGCACATACAAGTTAATATAAGTGTCACCTCTTTATTAAATAACGAAAATGAAATAGTTGGCTATTTGGGTGTAGCATACGATTTGACCGAACAAATTAATCACGAACAAGCTCTCGGACATGCTAAAGAGTTAGCTGAACAGGCATCACAGGCTAAATCTGAATTTTTAGCAAATATGAGTCACGAAATACGCACACCTATGAATGGCATACTAGGCACATTACAGTTACTGCAAGAGCAGCCATTGAATGAAAAATCAAAAGAGTATTTAAAAAAATCACTTTATTCGACCCGCTCACTCACCACTATTATTAATGATATCCTCGATTTTTCTAAAATTGAAGCTGGGAAGCTTTCATTAGAATATAAATCATTCGACCTTTTTGAACTTATTCACCACTTAGAGTCTGATCTTGGCCTGCAAGCCAGTGATAAAAATATATATCTTAAATTTATAATTAATATTGAGCATAAGTACTGGGTGGGCGACCCCGTTAGACTCAGACAGATATTTTTAAACCTAATATCTAATGCGATTAAGTTTACGTCGCAAGGTGGCGTTACAGTAACGTTTAGGCTAACCGACGAAAACAAAATATGTTGTTGTATATCAGACACCGGAATTGGAATTTCTGAGCAGGCTATAGAGCGATTGTTTGAGCGCTTTGAACAAGCAGAGCAATCAACTACGCGTGAATATGGCGGTACAGGTCTTGGCTTACCTATTACTAAATCATTAATAGGTTTAATGAGTGGCGAAATTAAAGTAACAAGCCAATTAGATTCAGGTAGTCAGTTTTATGTGTACTTACCATTAAAACAAGCACAGATTGATGAAAGCACATTAATAACAAAAAATGTTGAGCTTCCTGACCTATCTGGAAAAACTATTTTATTAGCTGAAGATAATAAAATAAATCAGCTTGTTGCCTCTGCGATGCTTGAGCCTACAAAAGCCACCATTATTATTGCTAACAATGGTTTAGAAGCAATCTCATTATACGAGTCACACAAGCCAGACATTATTTTTATGGACATTCAAATGCCTAAAATGGATGGTCTTCAGGCATGTAAAAAAATTAAGGCGCTTAATAGCGAACAAATTGTTATCGCATTAACCGCTAATGTTTTTACAGAGCAAAAAGAAATATACAGGCAGTTATTTGATGGTTACGTTTCTAAGCCAATTGAAAAACATGAACTTGTCGGCATGTTATCAACACTCTATTTAGTTAATAGTTAGTCATTGCGAAGGCATTAAAAAACCCAGTTACTAATACCTTTCGATATTAGTAACTGGGTTCTAAGAATAATGGTGGGAGAGGGATTCACGATAACAGAATAAGACATTGATTTTAATAAAAATATAATAAGTGAAAAACAAAAGGTATACTAATAGGTATACTATAAGCTATATCATAGCTAAAATTTGAAAAGCTTCTTTGAAAAGCTTCATTATCTTTTTAAACTTAATGCAGACGCTGGGCCAGTCTTCGCCCTACTCGCCCCAAGCATCCAATAGCTTCGTAACTTTATCATCTATCGCAGATAACTTATCTTTTATGGATTTATTATCCATCTGTTCGTCTGAACTAATCCTTTCAAATATTCCAGCCTTTGAAGGAGTTGAAGCCTGCAGTGCTGTATTCTTAGAAATCACTTTAGGATTCTTCTTTGCGAAAACTATTAGCTTTTCAATATATTTAGATTGGGATATTTCATCCGCGTCACTTAACTTCTTTAGGTTATCACGCGCTGATTTAGACACTTCTAACTGAAGTTTACACACTTTATTAGATGCATTTTTTAAGCCTCTCTCATGACTTTTCCAAGCCTTATGCAGTCTCTGCAACTCAATTTTCTGAGTATCCTGATTAGCACTGCACTTTTTAACTTCATACCTAATAAAACCATTTAATGTCGCATCTTCAGATTTAAAATATTCTGCATAGCTTGAAAATCGATAAGCTAGCCAGTGACGCAAATCCTGATTACCTTCCTCAACCCACTTCAAAATATTCTTACTATCAATCCAATTAACCATGAGTTTCCCTGCTCTATTTATGTCGCTTTAATACTAATTAAGCTAGACCATAATTTAAAGTATTTTAATTATCAATTATTTTATAAAAATACAATCCTAATTGAGAAACTAATCCCCCACTAAATAAGGAGAAAATTAAGAAACTAGTTTAGGAGTAAAAAAAACACTTAACTAGACGTAAGCAAGCAACTAAACAAAAGCTAATTGAGATGTAGATAATGAATGATTAATTAAATAACATTAAAACACCCTGTTATATTGTTATTTAATTTAATGCAATCTACTATTGATTATGAGCTCAATATAAGGATATAACTAGATGAATAAGATTTTCACTTTAAAGACCAATTTATCTCCACATACAAAGTGGATGTTAATTCGCTTAATTATAGGGAGAATAGTTGGAGACGAAGTATCTAAAAATGACTTGATAAAATTAGGGTGCCCACACAATAAATTAAAAAAAGTAATAGAAGAACTACAAGAAATTAATGCAATCTCAAAACTCGAATCTAAACATTTTATGCGTGGACGACCTGCTGACTCGTACATTTTTGTCTACGATAAATATACAGAAATGAATAAATCATTACCGATCGAAAAGCTTCTAAAAGTAGAGGGTAAAAGTTTTAGAGTGCCTGTGAAAATAGTATGGTGCTTCTTCGTACTTAACCAGGATGAGTTTGGGCACGTTGAAAACTTTTCATTGCCTACCATAGCTAATGCTTGCGGGATAAAACAAATAGAGGTGAAAACAGCTGTTACTAAGCTGATAGTACACAATCTAATTACGCAATTAACAAGAGGATGTACTTTCAGGAAAAATGAGGTATTTACTTATGAGGAAAATCGACTTATCACAAAGAGGCCATCCGCATACGGTTTATCAATACCTAATTCCGATAGGGTAGATGGATTAAAAGCAACTGCATTAAAAGCAACTGCATTAAACTTTAACTTATTATTAAGCTCAGAAGAGGTTAAATTTGGGGATTATGTAAGTAGTATTTGCAATACGTTACCAAGCAACCTAGACAATCGGTACAAAGTGCTTCTTGGTGTTTACCTAAATAGCCTTTTTTCAGATCATTCATTTAAGTTAGTTAAATCATATTTAGCTGATCAACCCAAGAATTCTATTGATAACTTTCTGAGCTCCTTGGCTCTACTTACTGTAAAGTGCATAAAAAAAATTCTTAGTTATAAAAACCAAAAACAGCACCTATCTATATTTGATGTTAGCAATTCATTATTTGGAACAACAGATATCTTTCACATGAATTCGAATTTATATCATCTAAGTAGTGTTATCACTTCTTTTATAAATGTTTATGTAAATTGCTTATTGTTTATTACATATGCTTACTTTAAAGAATCAACTCCCTTTCGAGTTAAAGCCTACAGAAACTACATATCTGAAATCGGTGATATGAAATCTGAGGTTTTTGTCTCGAAAAGGCGCCTTTTTTTGTATCTGGATATAAACAATCTTACTCCTAAAGTAAGAATAGTATTTAGTTCAAAAATATAGATATCATAGCTCTCAATTTAGATTAAACGAGTAGTAACTTCAGAGCAGAAATAATTAAACGCAAAGCTCGTATGTGAAGTGCTCGAATAAATAGCCCATTGATACTTGCCTACTTTTTCCAAAACTAATTTCGGTTTGGTAGTATTTATAGTGATCTTAATTCCTTAGATATTATTCAATTACTAAATATTAAAAAACTACAACTCTTACAACTGATATGAACTAATACATATCAGGGAAAAGAGAATGAACAACCCAACACAATACTTAGTAACAACAAACCCTACTTATAAACAATTTAAAACTCTAGCTAGGGATAATCAGCCTTTAGTTATTCCCTACTTAGATGCTATTGAGAAAGTCATGCTTGCTGCATGTGCTGAACATAAAAGAACGTTTGCTGTGAGAATTGATTTAAGGCTACCTACACATTCAAATACGATTAATTTAGATAGCAACAAAGTGTGTACTCGGTTTTTTGCCTCTCTTGAATCGCAGATTAAAGCAGATACAAAACGTAAAGCTCGTGAGGGTAAAGCGCCACATCCATGCAATATTAGGTATATTTGGGCTAGGGAGCAGAATACTGCTCACCACCAGCATTATCATTGTGTGCTTTTATTCAATAAGGACCGGTATCACTGTACGGGTAAAATAAATGGAGAGAGTGATAACCTGTTTACTAGAATAGTTAAGGCCTGGGCGAGCGCGTTAAGTTTACCCTTGAGTGAGACAATGCAATTAGTCCATTTACCTCAAAATGCACATTACTATCTTGATGCTAATAGCTCTAATTTCACTCAACAATTTCATACTCTTTATTATCGAGTAAGTTACTTTGCTAAGCTTAATACGAAACAATATGGTTTAGGTCAGCGGTGTTTTGGTTATAGTCAGAGGTAATATTTTAATTAAAACCTGTGCTTCTCATAATTCGTTTTAACGAGGTTTTGAGACTTTCAACTAGCTAAATAAGCTTAAGCCCTTAAATAACAAGGGCTGGCAAGTTCCCAAAATAGCATTACGAGAAGCGCTATTTACACTACAAAAGCAAAAAAAGAACGCACTGCTAAATGCGTTCTTTGTTTACTTCTAATCAAATAAACTCGCTAATCCAGCTAGCAAGCCACTAGCAACAGCCAGTGGCACCGTAACAGGTGCAGATGCCACACCTAACCCAACTACTATCGCACCAGATACAGTAGCGCCTGCTACAGCACCAGAGCTTACAGCAATGGCTGTTCGACTGAGTGACGGCTCACAGCTACCGGTTATTTGCTTAGATACTTCATTTCCTACTACACCGCATGCAACGGCTTTTTCTAACGACATAACAAACTTACTCCTATTATATGTAATAAATTTATAGCTCTAACTCTTCAAAGTCTTTATCAATTTCCTCCTGGGTTATTCCAATGTAACGCAGTGTTGTTGCCTCAGAGCTATGGCGAAGCATTTTCATTACACGGGCGATATCTTGGGTTTTATGATAGAGGTGGTAACCTCGTGTTTTACGCATTGAGTGAGTACCTAGCTTTAAATTAAGCTCTTCACCCACTAACGCAAATGCTCTTGTAACAGCCCTGCGTGACAAGGGACGTGGTACTGAACTCTTAGATTGTTGATTACGATACGATTGAAATAAGTAAACATGATTGGGGTGAGTGATACGTACTTCGTGGATAAACGCTAATGCTTTCTGATTAAGCTTAATCTCTGCTAGCTTTCCTGTTTTGCTCTCAAATATGATTAACCTGTCATTGTGAATATCAGTAAACTTAACCGACAACAAATCAGATATACGCAACGCTAAGTTCAAACCTATATTCCAAATATGGCTCATCTGTTTAGAACACCGCTTTTCGAGCAAGTAACTAATTAACTTAACTATATCAAGATCCTTAATCGCTTGTACTTCAGCCATCGCCAACTCCTTACTCAGTTGTAATAGTGACCTGGTAGCACCCCGTGTTGTAATACTCAACAAAGTTAGTCACAAACAAGGTTAAAAGCTCCTTTCCCTCTCGTTCACTCAACCAGCCCACCAGCATGTGATATACCCGTTTAATCACAAAACACACATCAATCTCCTTTACTAATTCAGAGTCTAACCGGCCCTGGTATGCAAAATCAGTAACGTATATAAGCTCCCAACCAATACCCCGTTTTTCTAGCCTTACCTCGACTGGATGAAAGCCACCGGTTTTAGCGCTGTAATCTTTATCACGGAAATTAATAGTTAGCGCCTTAGCACATCCTACCGACCCCCCTGCTTTAGCAACTGCATTAACGATCACACCAAAAAATGATTCTGGTACGTTTAAACCTATTACTTGCTCTATTTTAACAGCCACACCCTACACTCCTTTAAATTAAGCCATGCTCAGCAAATGAATAACTGGTTTCACCAATGATGATGTGATCGACTATAGAAACGTCAATTAGGTTAAGTGCTTGTTGTAATTTGGTAGTAATAAGCTTGTCGGCCTGTGATGGCGTGCTTACTCCTGAAGGATGGTTATGAGCCAAAATAACAGAAGCGGCATTGAGCGCTAATACTTCTTTAACGACTTCTCGAGGATAAACACTTGCTGCGTTAATAGTGCCCCTAAATAACTCTTTGTATTCAAGTATGCGATTTTGGCTATCTAAAAACAGCACAGCAAATACCTCATGCTCAATCAGCGCCAACTTATGCCTCAAAAACTCTTCACTGTCTTTAGGGCATGTTAAAGCCCCATGCCTAAATTGCTTCTGAGCGATTATGTAAGCCGCAGCTTCAAGTATTTGTTCATCACTTACTGGGTGATCAAATTCATATAATGACTTTTTACTTTGCATTGTTAAGTCCTCTTAATAGTTTATGCAAAGTAGTGATGTATATGTTTAACGCTTTTGTTTCGTTTCAGTAAAAAATAACTACCCCCGGAAAGGATATGTACTACTAACCTAACCGGAGAAACCCCATGCGTTTAATCAAATTAAAAGAAGTTTTACATATCACAGGCTTAAGCCGCTCTACTGTTTATCGCTTTATGGGCGATGGTGGATTTCCAATGAAAGTTGAGCTAGGTGGTAACTCTGTAGCCTGGGTAGAAAGTGAAGTTGAAGAATGGATAAGTGAAAAAATTGGGAAAAGGGATGCCTCTTAAATCACTGCTGTAGATTTCATAATGATTTACCAGTAACTTAGCCTTATAAAAAGGACTTATATGGCTGAACATAGTGAATAAAACTGATAAACGTGCTGAGAAATATAGACAACTTACTAAAGCAATTGAAGGTAGATTTGAGCTTATCGACTATGTGAGCGATAGATTAATATCAAATGACCGGGTTATTTTAAAATGCCCAACTCATGGTGATGGCTCAAAGTTTGGCAATAGGTGGGTTCCGCTCGCCTCTTCTATAATAAATGGCTATGGCTGCCCAAAGTGCGCTGGCAAGTACATATATACTCCTAATGAATGGATAAAGCTTATCGAAGAGAAAGGATTCAAGTTTAAAAGCTTCATTGGAGAATTTAAAGGCTCGTCAACTAAACTCAATCTAATTTGTAAAATTCATGGGGAAGGTCAACTTTATGCAAATAAATGGGAACCTACTGCAGTTAATATTATTCGCAATAGAGGCTGTCCAAAATGTAAGGGCACTTATAAACGAACCATTGATGAGTGGATAGAATTAGTTAACGATACAAAATACGAATTTATTTGCTTAAAGTCAGATTTTAAAGGTAAAAACACCAGGATAGCTGTCAGTTGCTCAGAGCACGGACCAAGTGATGAATTTGAAACACCTTGGGTTCCCCGATTCGAAGATATTGCCAGAGGGAACGGCTGTCCTAAATGCGCTAATTTGTATAATTTTTCGCTAGATGAGTATAAAAATCAAATAGAAAAAAAGACAAATTATAAAGTGCTATTATTTGACGATAAGCAAAAATCTAAACATACAAAAGTAGTTCTATTGTGCCCTGATCATGGTTATGGACATTTCTTTAGAAACCCTTGGACACCATCAATCAACAACATACTAAGAGGTGGTCGATGCCCTAAATGCACAAATTCATATGTTTACACTATAGATGAAATAATTGATCGCATTAATGAGATAGGTAAAGACAAGTTCAAGCTTCTTGGCCCTGTTACAAACTTCGAAAGAGGTGTAAAAAGTCGAATATTATTACAGTGTTTAAAAGATGAAGCGTTTACATGGGAAACTAACCCTGACTGTATTTTTTCTGGAACAGCTTGCCCACATTGTGCTGAAAGTGGCTTTAACCGTTCTAAACCTGCTTACTTTTACCTACAAGAACTTTACAGCAAAAATAAACTTATTGCTTTAAAGCTAGGTATTACAAATAGAGAGCCGGTTGCAAGAATGCAGCAACAATCTAAACAAACTTTACTAAAGCATATACTTATTAATTTTATTTATCATGATGACGGAAATTTAATCTACCAATTCGAGAGTAAGCTTATAAAAAAATTTAAATCATTGAATAAACTACCAGTTTTGAGTAGAGATATTATGCCAGACGGTTACTCTGAAACAGTTTGCTTGAGCTTAAGGAGCAGTATAATTAAAGAAATGAAGGTTATTAGTGACCTAGAAATTTAAAGTCGTGTTAAAAGCATATCTATTATTAACCGGGCATTAACTCATTTTGATTGCATCTTTAACTTTGCCTGATATAGTTATTACAAAATAATAACTTAATATATTTATGACTAATACCGCATTGGATGCACTCACACATGCGCAGAGGGAACGCCTAGCGTTCATAGACTTTAATCTGCAGTATTTTGGCCAGGTAGCAAGAGCTGATTTAATTCAGCGCTTTAAAACTGGCTTAGCTGCGTGTACCCGCGATTTAGCATCCTATAAAGAACTTGCACCTCAAAATCTAGTATTAAGTCACACAACTAAAAGCTACCACCGGCTAGAAAGCTTTAAACCTCTGTTCGAACATAACGCTGAGAGTATTCTCAGCGCTTTATGCCGTGGTTTTGGCGATGGCTTATCAAGTAATATTCAGCCAAGTAGCTACTGCCAAGATGCAACGCGTTTAATACACCCAAATAGTGAAATAATCGCCACTATAATGCGTGCTATTACGTCTAAACTCGCTTTAGAATGCCAATATACATCATTAACTTCAGGCACTACTTCAAAGGTATTAGTGCCCCACTCTATTGTAAATAATGGTACTCGCTGGCATGTACGCGCTTTTGATAGATCAAACCAAGAATTCAGAGATTTTGTTACTACACGTATTGAATGTCCAAAAATACTGCAGCCACTAACTAAACCTGAAGAATCAGCAGATAAAGACACCCAATGGCACACCATTTACGATATAATTTTAACCCCGCATCCAAAGCTAAAGTATCCAAAAGCAATTGAGCTCGATTACGCTATGGACAACGGGCAAATAAAATTAGAAGTAAGAGCAGCTCTACTAGGCTATTTACTTAGACAATGGAACGTAGACTGTACCGAACAAGGCACATTAAACTGTAATATTTACCAGCTGCATTTAAGCAATAAATCACAACTTAATCTTAAAGATATTGAGATAGCTCCAGGCTATCAGGAATGAACATGGTTGAAGAAAACACACTTAGCCAAATAGGCTTTAAATTTGGCAAAAATGGCGCACACTCAGCTAGAAGCATGATGATTGAAGACCTTAAATCACTACTTTTTTCTCGCGATAAAAGTGCAACAAAAAAAGATTACGAAGACGACATCATCAATTTTAATATATTGCATAAGCCAACCGAAAAATCACGTGCATTAACCTTTAGGCACCTTGTCGATTTATACGGTATATCAATGGATATTCCTTTATTCAATGTTTTCCGCCAATGGTGGGAGCTATCAGAAGATGCCCAACCTATATTAGCTTTGCAGCTTGCCGTTGCTCGTGATCCTATTTTGAGAAATTCTGCTAGTGTAATTTTACCACTTCAATTGGGTGAACATTTACCTCGTGAAACAGTAGAACAACATTTGGCAAAAGATGATCCAGAACGCTTTAGTGCCGCCTCACTTAAGTCATTTGCACAAAACATTAACGGTACATGGACTCAGGCAAATTACCTCGAAGGTAAAACAAAGAAATACCGTTCGCAGCCTAAAGCTACTTATGTAAATATCGCATATGCATTATTTTTAGCCCATTGCCATGGCTTATCTGGCCAACGACTTTTTGACAGCTTTTGGTGCAAGATGTTATCGCAAGATAAAGAGCATTTATATGAGCTGGCGCATAGAGCTTCATTAAGAGGTTTAATTAATTTTAAACAGATTAGTGAAGTGATAGAAGTTACCTTTCCCAATATAGAGCTACCAAAAGCGGTTCAACCAAAGGAGCAAAGTTAAATGTCAGACCGATTATCAAAATTACTGCAAAGCTTTGAAAGTCATATCAGCATACCTTGGCCTAACGCAGTCTCGCCTGATGAACGTACAATTTTTGTCGTTTATAACAAAGAAGATGAATTAAAGCTCCGCGCTAGGATTGTTGAATTTGAAGCCAGTGCAACACAGAGTAATCACCCATGGTTACAACTCGATATTACTAACAGCTTTGAAAACTGGATGGCTGAGCAAGACTATAAAGAAACCTATTTCGAAGATCCAGAATACTTAGTGGGATTGTACGAAGACTTTATTGAAGAACTAATTATTAAATTAAAGTCAGAATTTACTGAAAAGCAAAATGAAAATACAGTCGTAGCTTTACTTGGCTGTGGTACTTTATTTGGGTTTGCGTCTGTATCTGGCTTAGTAGAGCAAATAGCAAAAGAAGTAAAAGGTCGACTAATCGTCTTCTTCCCTGGTGAATATCAAAATAATAATTTTAAACTTTTAGATGCCCGAGATGGGTGGGGTTATCACGCCACAGCCATCACAGCAATGTCATAAGGATAAGTGAATGTTAAATCGCGAAGTATATTTAAACGACCCTACAATACGTAGCCTTGCAAATGAAGGCGTTGCAACTGTTAAGGATGACCTTTCTAAATTAGAACTCGATATTTTAGAATATGAGTTACGAACATTCGTGTGCGATGGTGCTTATGCCGCAGGTTTAAAAAAAATACTAAAATCATATAACACAAGCGTAGAAAAAAATGGAAAGCAGGCTGGTGTGTGGATAAGTGGTTTTTTTGGTTCGGGGAAATCACATTTAGCTAAAATGATCCGTGCTTTATGGACTAATCAAAAACTAAATGATGGTAGCTATGCCCGTAGCTTAGTTGATTTACCTAGTGATATTTCAGAACTATTTGAGATACTTTCTAAACTTGGAGGCCAATATAATGGTTTACATGCAGCATCAGGTACGCTGGGCTCTGGAGCAGGCAAGAGAGTTAGATTATCATTTTTAAGTATTATTTTTAAATCTGTAGGGCTACCAGAACAATACCATTTGGCTAAATTTGTCATGTGGCTAAAAGCAGAAGGTATATTAGACAACGTAAAAACTTACATCAGCCAAAACTCTAAACAAAAGGAAGGCCGCAACTCTTGGGAATATGAGCTAAAAAACCTTCATGTTTCACCTCTTATTGGTAATGCCTTACTAAGCTCTCTCCCTGGTTATGCCAGTGATGCCAAAGAAGTAAGAGATATGATACGTTCGCAATATCAAGTCGTTACGGATATTAGTAACGAAGAAATGGTTACTGCGATTATGGATGCCCTTGCCATTGATGGTGATCTGCCATTAACACTTGTCGTTCTCGATGAAGTACAACAATATATTGGCGACAGTATTGAAACAGCAATGGACGTTCAAGAATTAGTTGAAACCTGTGGTGATGATGGCCGCTTAAACTCCAAGTTATTATTTATTGGCACAGGACAAAGTGCGTTATCTGGTACTGAAAACTTGCATCGATTGATGGGACGTTTTCAAGTTAACGTTCAATTAGAAGATACGGACGTAGATTCGGTTATACGTAAGGTAATTCTTCAAAAGAAAGAAACAGCCCGCCCACAAATCCAAACAGTTATTGATAACGAATTAGGTGAAATTTCACGCCATTTACGTGGCAGTATTATTGAGCACAATAAAGAAGATGAAAAATGGATGGTTGCCGATTACCCATTACTACCTGTGCGACGCCGCTTTTGGGAGCGAGTACTTCCAGCACTTGATAAAACAGGCACAGGCTCACAGTTACGTAACCAATTACGCGTAGTTCACGAAGCAACAAAAGTAACCGCAGAGTACCCTCTTGGTTATGTTGTGCCAGCAGACTACATATATGATCAAATTGCCACCAAATTACTTAATAGCGGTGTAATAGGTAAAGATATTTACGAAACTATCAGCCGCTTAAAAGGGGGCGATAACGACCAAAAATTACAAGCACGTATTCTTGCGCTTATACTACTTATAAGCAAACTACCTAACGATATAGAATATGGCATAGCAGCAACTGCTGATGCCCTATCTGATTTATTACTTGAAAACCTGCTAGAAGGCAAACACGAACTTCGAGCTAAAGTACCTAAACTACTAGCTCAACTGGTTGACGATGGTTTGGTAATGCCAATGCAAACAAATGCGGGGGAAGAATACCGCTTGCAAACAGTTGAAAGCCAGCAATGGTACGATATGTATCGTCAGCAAGAAAACGAGTTAAAAAGCAATCCACAACGTCTAGAAGTATTTCGCTCCCAAGAAATTCAACAATATGTGCGTAAACAAGTAGCACAAGCGAGAATAATTCAAGGTGACGTTGCTGAACCGCGAACTATTAACTTAGAGTTTGGTACTGAGTTACCAAGTGATGCCGATAAAAAGCTATATGCATGGGCCCCAGAAGTATCTGAAAAGCAATTTAACGATCTCGCCAGAGGTGCAAACCCTGATACAGCTACTATTTATATATATGTTCCAACCACTCAACGTGACGAACTTCGTAAAGCCATTGTTGAATTAAAAGCGGCAGAAACCACCATTGATGTGCGCGGCACAGCTAAAACCGATGCAGGTAAAGAAGCCTACGCAGCAATGGAATATCGTTTTAAAGAAGCTGACCGCACTAAAAAAGCGATATTAAAAGATATATTTAGCCAAATCCAAGTACAGCTTGCTGGTGGTCAAGACGTTGAAGGCGAGTCTTTAGCCGAGCAACTTCAAAATGCAGGTGAGCTCGCGTGCCAACGTTTATATAGTAAGTTTAAAATGGCTGACAACAAAGGCTGGGCTAAAGTATTTAACCGTGCTAGTACCCAAGCCGATGCAAATGCGCTTGAAGCTATTGAACATAACGATGATGCTGACAAACACCCTGTTTGCGCAGAAGTAAAACGCTTTATTGGTGTAATGAAAACGGGCCGTGAAATTATCGACAACTTTAAAGATGCACCTTACGGTTGGGGTAAAGACACCATTGAAGGTGCACTATTTGCAATGTTAGCTGCAGGTGTTTTAAAAGCCTCCGACGGCCAAGAAAAAGCGGTCGATGCAAAAAACCTTGATAGGTCATCGGTTACGCAAACTAAATTTCGCCCTGAAAGTGTTACGCTTTCTAAAGTACAAATAATTAAAGTCCGTGGCTTAATCAACGCCCTATTACCTGAAGGGCAAAATTGCAGCACCGGCGAAGAGCAAAGTAAATTACCGCAGGCGATAGCAAACGCTAAGCAAGTTGCACGTAGTGCAGGTGGTGAAGCCCCACTACCATTAGCACCAAGTACAAGTGTGCTTACCAATCTAGAAATGTATTCAGGTAACGATCAGCTACAACAAGCTTTTGATGCCAAAGACGACATTCAAACTCAGTTCACGCAGTGGCAAGCGCAAGCTGATTTAGTTAAAACAAGAATGAACCAATGGCATGAGCTCACTACAGCCATAAGTTGCTGTAAAGGCTTTGCAATTCATACAACCCTAACACAGCAAGTAGACTCAATTGTAGAAAACCGCAGCTTACTGGCTGAACCAAGCCCTATAACTCCCCTTTTACAACAAGCAGAGTCAGCCCTGCGCGACGCCATAACTGCCAAACTGTCTGAGTACGAAGACGAGTTTAATGCCTGCCACCGAGACTTAAACGATGATAGTAATTGGCTAAAGCTTGATGAGGCTAAAAAGCACGAGTTGCTAGCAAACCGAAGCCTCTCGAGTATACCAAGTGTGGATTTATCGTCAGCTGCTGCTATTTACGATGCCCTTGAAACAACAAGCTTCGAGCAGTGGAATGATCGCATATCCGCTTTACCAGGCCGCTTTGATGCAGCCCTTAAAGACGCTATCAGCGAACTTGCCCCTAAAGTAAAGCATATACGCTTAAATAAGCCGATGCTCGAATCAGAAGACGATCTTAAAGCTTGGCTAACAGCAGTTGAAACACAACTTCGTTCAGAGCTAGCCAATGGCCCTGTGGTACCTAGCTAATAAGCTTGCTAAAGGAATAAATAGATGAGAACAGCATTAGATAAAACATTACGTGGCAAGCTTGAAAAAGCAGTAGAAAAAGCGCGTGACATTGTTGAAATCGCAGTAACAGAAGCACTCACTCGTTTAGGTATTAGTGATGGCAGCGCACCAAGTTATTTATCAGACGAAGAACGTAAGCTAAGAAACCGTTTGCGTGCCCATAGCCGCCAGTTAGGTGATGTACTCAACAAAGACTCAGGCAAGCAAGAAACGGAACTACTGATTAATGAAATGGCATACGAGCATTGGCATCGTATGCTTTTCGCTCGTTTTTTAGAGCAAAGTGACTTATTAATGTATGAACCAGGTACACCAGTATCACTTCAAGACTGTGCTGACTTGGCTGAAGAAGAGCCGGATATAAAAGATGGCTGGGAGTTGGCAGGTCGTTTAGCACAAAAAATGTTGCCGCAAATATTTCGTGCTGACTCGCCAGTGTTTGAAGTAAAGCTTTCAATTAACCATGTTAATACTCTTGAAGATCTTATTGCTAAACTTCATGAAGATACCTTTCAAGCATCCGATGCATTAGGCTGGTGTTATCAGTTTTGGCAAAACAAAAAGAAAAAACAGGTAAATGAATCTGGCGTAAAAATTGGCGCTAAAGAGCTAAGCCCGGTTACTCAGTTATTTACTGAACCTTATATGGTTAGCTTTTTACTCGATAATGCATTAGGCGCTTGGTGGGCCAAACGCCGATTATCAAAAGATGATTTACTAACCGCCACTAGTGAACAAGAACTGAGAGAACTAGCTGCTATCCCTGGTGTACCATTAGAGTACCTGCGCTTTACTAAGGCTGAAAGTAAAGATGAAGAGACAAGTGCCCACAGTCCAGAAAATGCGGCATGGTCTTTAGCCGCAGGTGATTTTGATAAATGGCCAGACGATTTAAGTGAGTTTAAAACCCTCGATCCCTGCTGTGGTTCGGGTCACTTCTTAGTGGCTAAGTTCTTAATGTTAGTACCGATCCGCATGGAACTAGAGGGGCTTACAGCTAAAGAAGCAATTGATAAAGTCATTGCTGAAAACATCCATGGCTTAGAACTTGATCAGCGCTGTGTAGAGCTAGCGGCATTTGCTTTAGCACTTGAAGCCTGGCGTTATCCAAGCGCTGGTGGTTACCGTCAATTACCAGAGTTGCAACTTGCTTGCTCAGGAATGTCGATAACAGAAGCACAGAAAGAGTGGAAAGATTTAGCTAATGATGATGAAGAACTGCAAGGTGCAATTAAGTGGATGCAACAAACTTTTCAAGATGCGCCAACTTTAGGTAGTTTGATAGATCCAACGAAAGCTCTTAGTGATGCAGTCTCGAAGCCTTGGGAAATATTACAGCGAGCGATAGTAAACAAATCGAATACAAGTACTGAAACTATAGCTACCGCTCAAGGCCTAGCAATAGCCGCTGAACTTTTAACTAGAAAATATGAGTGGGTAGTTACAAATGTACCTTATTTAAATCGCAGTAAACAAAATAAAAAACTTCAATTTTTTTGTGAAAAAAACTATGGCTTTGGTAAAGGGGATTTAGCAAATGTTTTTTTAGAAAGATGTTTAGAGCTTAATGTCGATAGCGGAATAACTCAATCAGTTATGCCTCATAACTGGTTATTCTTAGGTTCATATAGCAAGCAAAGAAAGTATCTCTTACAAAATTTTTCCTGGGGGATGCTGGCTAGATTAGGAGGAGGCGGAGAAGCTTTCAGAGATGGACCTGGAAATAAGACAAACATATCTTTATTTACATTTATTTGCGAAAAATCAGCAGATAACCATAGTTTTTTTTCTATTGATGCAGAGGGTATTAAGAAAATTGAAGATAAAGAAAAGATACTTTCTTGTGGAAAATTAGATAGTGTTCTACAAAAAGCACAATTAAGAAATCCAGATCAAAGGATTACATTTCAATTAGTACAAAATGAAAACTTACTCGCCAAAATAGCTGAGTGCTATCAAGGTATGTTGACAGGGGATAAGGATCAATTTTATCGAAAATATTGGGAAATAAATAAACTATTTCTAGATGAAGACTGGGACTTTTCTCAGACAACAAATAACACTGGAAGTATGTATGGAGGTTTAACTGACGCTATATATTGGCAGAAAGGTGTCGGGCGGCTATCAGTCTTTGCAAAAGATAATAAGCATAAATTACATGATATGCATGAATCAGGGAATAAAGCATGGGGGCGTCAAGGCGTTGCTCTAAACCAACAAGATAACCTGAAAGCTACACCTTATTTAGGTTGCAAGTATGATGGTAGTGTTAGTGTTTTATTTCCTAAAAATAAAGATTTAGTAAATTCTATTTATACCTATTGCTCTTCTCCTGACTTCTCTTTAAATGTAAGGAAGATAGATAAAAAACTGAATGTTACAAATGCCACTTTTTTAAAAGTGCCTTTTGAACAATCTATTTGGGAAAAAAACTCATATGCTATTTTTAATGGTAAATTCCCAAGTCCATTTTCTAATGATTTAAAACAATGGATCTTTCATGGTCACGCTTGTGCTTCAATAAATTGGGATGAAGAAACTAAAAGCACCACAATAGGCGAACTACGACAAGACGATACAGTTCTACAAGTCGCCGTAGCTCGCTTACTGGGTTATCGCTGGCCAGCAGAGCTTGATGATGAAATGGAACTCGCACCTGAAATGCGCGAAGTCATCGAGCAAAACAAAGTCTTTGATGATTTAGTAGATGATGATGGCATTGTTTGTATCCCTGCTATCCGTGGTGAAAAGCCCGCTGTTGATAGGTTAGAAACAATATTACATGCCGCTTACGGTGATGAATGGTCAGCGACCGTATTAAATAATTTATTAAAAACCGTTAAGTCACGCGACTTAAACTTATGGCTACGTGATAAATTCTTCGACCAACATTCTAAACTATTTCAACATCGCCCGTTTATTTGGCAAATATGGGATGGCTTACCAGATGGTTTCTCTGCCCTAGTTAATTACCATCAACTTGATTACAAAGGCTTAGAACGCCTAATTTATACCTATCTTGATGACTGGATTAGTACCCAAATTCAGCTAGAAAAAGATAGTGACGAAGGCGCTGAAATTCGTTTAGCAGCAGCTCGAAATTTAAGAGAACAACTTGAAGATATTCTGGTAGGCGAAGAAGGCCTGGATATCTTCGTACGTTGGAAGTCACTAGAAGAACAACCTATCGGTTGGAATCCAGACTTAAATGATGGTGTACGCTTAAACATACGCCCATTTATGAAAGCGAAAGATATAGGTAAAAAAGACGCTGGTATTTTACGTTCAAAACCTAATATTCACTGGAAAAAAGACCGTGGAACCGATGTCAAGTCAGCCCCTTGGTATGACTTAGGGTTAGAATACGGCGGCAAACAAGGCGACCGAATAAATGATCATCACTTAACACTGGCCGAAAAAAAAGCAGCGAGAGATAAAGTTTAATGCAATTAATAGATTACTTAATTGAACAGCTAAGAAGCTCTGCTAAATATAATTCAGCGGTGCAAGTAGCCCCTGCTGCTATTTTGTGGACTGACATTGAATGCCAGTGGCAGTCTGCTATGCCGTTTATAAAACAACATGTACCTGAGCTAATTGAGCTGGGTACTTATAACCCAGAAGACCGTATAGGCCCTGCTATATGGATTAAATGCGCGATAGCTGGAGTATTAGAAGAGTGTGAATTACCTAAAGATTCAACTCCGATAATTTATTTACCTGGTGTTGGCCGTAAAGATTTACGGGCAATAGAGCAATGCCCTGATGAATTAAGACCATTAGCAGAATTGCAATACAGAGGCTGCTGGTGGGCTTACAACTCTGCAGGTAGAGATTGGAGTGTTGGCTCATTTTTAACAAACCCGCGTGTGGGTTTAGAGCTTGATGTTGCGAAAGATAAAAAAACGCAAGAAGCCATACTCAACATTTTACCCGATTTGCTTGAAACGCCAGCTGAGCAATTAAAAGGTAAAAAGTTAGAAGCCCAAGACTTTATAAGCATTGTAATGGATGACCCAGCTAAAGATATTTTAGCTTGGTTAAATAACCCCGAAGTAAAAAAACAAGCTTGGGGCGAAAGTAAATGGCCTGTGTTTAAACAAGCTTGTATAAGCCAGTTTAATTTTGACCCTGATGCAATAAGCGATATGGGAGCTATTATCTACAGCTTATGTGAGGCTGAAGGCGAATGGCAACCTGTGTGGGAGCGATTTAAAGACACCGCACATAACCTAACCTGTTTAGTTGAAAAGCTTAAAACTATCACACCTACTGGTTTAGCGTTTGAAGCTAGCCATTTTTTATCTGAAAATATAAAAGATGAAGCTGAATTAGCAAATAAGTTAGCTGACATTATTAATATAACGCCAACCGAATTAAGGCAACAATTGACAGCCTTATTTAAATTACATGAACAGCGTAAAAACTGGTTGTGGCAAAAGCTCGATATGTCGCCTTGGCTAAATATATTAGAACAACTAGTAAGTGTTGCGCAACATACTCAAATTAATTTTACTGGCCCAAATGCTGAGGCAATGGCACAAACCTACAAAGAGCGGTTCTGGCAAGCAGATGCTGCAGCAATTAATGCTATGGCTGCTGCAACTGACTTAAACCAGGAGCAAGTAGTTACTGATATTCTGGCAGTAATTTATACCCCTTGGCTTGAAGCTGTTACGTTGAACTTTCAACGCTTAGTAAAGGACGAAGGCTACCCGGGTAAGCCAAGTAGTGCCGGTGAAATTAATGAGTCGACCGCAACGTATAACACCAACGGCCAAGCTGTATTTTTTGTTGATGGACTACGTTTTGATACTGCAAAAATGCTTGAGAATAAGCTTAGTAAATTAAACATAAATGTTAACTTAACAAGTAATTGGTGTGCCCTGCCCTCATTAACAGCAACCGCTAAGGCTGCCGTAACGCCTGTAGCCGATATTTTAAGTGGCGCACAAGAAAATGATAATTTTACTCCTCAGATAAACGACTCTGGTTCGGAGTTTAGCTCCTACCACCTGAGTAGCGCATTGGGTAAAAAGAATTGGCAGTTTTTGAAAGAGTTAGACACTGGTAACCCATCTATAAATGCATGGCTACAAACTGGCGATTTAGACAATATGGGGCATAAGCAACAGCTAAAAATGCCGCGCTATATCGATAGTATCTTAAATGATGTAGTCACCCGTATTGAAGGCTTAATAGCTGCTGGCTGGAAAAATATACGTATTGTGACCGACCACGGTTGGTTATGGGTGCCAGGTAAATTAGCTGAGGCTAGTATTCCAAAAAACCAGGTTAAAAAACGCTTAGCTCGCTGTGCTATTTTAAAAGATAACGTGAGCACTGACGAATTAAAAGTACCATGGCATTGGAACGAAAATGTCTCTGTAGCCATGGCTCCTGGCATTTCAGGTTATGTGGCTGGTGATTATTACAACCATGGTGGCTTAAGTATACAAGAGTGCTTAACCCCCGTAATTAATATAACAACACCCTAAGGTTTATTACGTGGCTACCAGACCCATATTTAGAGTGATTAAGCAGTTTCCTTATGTACAGGAAGAACTAATTGACTTTGAATGGCATAAAGGGATGGCAGCTACACAAAAGAAAAAATCTGTTCGCTCTTTGCATAACGCTGCGCATATATTGTTTAATGATTTAAATGTACTTGAGATCTCTACTAAAAGTGAGAGTACTTTGGGTGTAAGCCTAAGTGCTTTCAATTTGCTCGTTACATTAAAAAATGGTCGCGAGGTTCCACTAGAAAATATTTTTCATGCATCTAAAGTGTTTGAAAATGGCGGCCCTTTTAAAGAGCTTCTAACAATTCCGACACATGAAGTTAAACGAGATAGCCGTTTAGTTGAGAGCGGTTGTTTAATCGGCTTTTTTAGTAATGGAAAAACCTGGCCACTCACACCTAAAACTATATTTTATGATTGGATTTACATTAATGCTTTAAAATTAAACAAAGAACTACACTCTCAAATTATTCAGTATAATGCGTTTACTGATATTGAGTTTAACCCTAAAAAAAGTGTTAATTGCCAAGCTAGAGCTGCAGCTTTGTATGTTTCTTTAGTCAACAATGGCATTTTAGAACAAGTTACTCGCTCTGCTGATGAGTTTATAGCTCACTTAAGCCAAAGCATCGAAAGTTGCGCCTCCCCTGTACAAAAGGATTTATTTATTTAAATGGAAATTAATATGTTTGAAACTATGTTAAAAAAGACATTAGCCCTTTTACCCACCCCAGCTATTGCAGCTGAATTTGTAGTAAATGAATTATCATTCGCTAACAAAAGCTCTCTCCTGGTCCGTAACTTTGCTAAATCCAGTGGTGTAAAATTAAAGGCTGAGATGCCACTGTTGGAATTAGACAGCCCTAACATTCATTTTTCGACTTCAATGGCTCAAATAGGCACGCATCAAAATACTATTTCACTACGTCTTGAATTAATTGATGCCGTAATGAAGCATTTCCAATTAGGCAAGTATGGGAATATTGATGATAAAAACCTTATTAAGCAGTTTTGCAAAGAGCGTGGAATTACTACATTAATACACTTTACAAAAGTAAAAAATATTAAAAGCATTTTGGACATAGGTCTTAATAGTAAAGATTATAATAACGAAATATCTAAAGGTCATATTTACAACGATGCTAATAGGTTTGACTACAGAACTCACATGATTTCATTATCTATATCCTACCCTAACGACAAAATGTTTTATAAATACAGACAAGCACAGCCAGAAGAGAATTGGGCTGTGTTAGAAATATCTGCTAGCGTTCTGTGGGAACTTGACTGCTTATTTTGCTCCACAAATGCAGCAAGCTCTTCAGTATCATCAGCAACAGAGCAATCCCTATCAGGGAGTACTGCTTTAAAACAGCTTTTTAATGATCAACCAACAAATTTAAGAGCTTGTGACCCTACTGACTCACAAGCCGAAATTCTCGTTAATAGCCATATTCCCAAAGAATATATCCGATCAATATATTTGGATAAACCTATCGAGATATCAGTGAATACCGATTTTCAAATCAATAATACTTACTTTCACAATCGACAATATGCTCTTTCGCACTGCTTTAACTAAATCTCATTATAAGGAAATAATATGTCTCTATTTAGCTTTTTTTCAAGAATTAAAACGGACCCTAAGGCAGAAGCTCAAGGTGAGCAATACTTTCGCCAAGCGCTTCAATATCATCAATACGGCAATCAAGATGACGCTATTTTATTCTTTACAAAATCACTAGAAGTGAGCCCAAACCATTCAAACGTATATTTAAATAGAGCCGGCTGCTTTATGATTCAAGAGAGATACCTTGAAGCATATGATGATTACCTTAAAGTTATAGATATGGAGAAAAAAAGGCAATCTGTTGATGGTGATCGAGCATCTCCGATGGCCTTACAAAACATAGAGCGAATAAAGCTATTTCTAAGTTTTGAAAAACAAAATGGCGATAAAATTAGAGGACAACTAGCGAATGATGGCTTCGAACATTTTACAACTCGCTGGGCTGAAGTTTTAAGCAATACACATTTAAAAAACGATTTGAATGCTATCAAGCACTTTGTGAATGAGGAGATAAAAGAGCTTGAAGAGATGGGCGGAGTACACCAGGAGTATGCTTTAAATTGCGGTATTGATCATTCTGATTTTGTAAACGTTACAGAGAGCGGTACTACACAACAAGCTTTTGTCTTTTTTAAAGGGATACTTTGTTGCTTTAGTCGTGATCCTCAAAAGATGTTTGAAATTAGAACAACAATACTTAATAAATTGATTTCAATAAGTAACTCTTCTAAAACCGTTAATAATATTAGTAATCAGAAAGTCGTTTACGAAGGTGGAATGAGGCTAGTAGAAGCTGAAGTCGATATAATGTTTATCGTTAAAAATGGTGAGGTAATGTATGTTAATAATGAAACCTCCCATCTATATGAAATTGATAAAGATGGTGATATGAAGCTAGATGGCAGAATAGTTAATTTCACCTTTAAAGATTCAAATGAAGTTGTTGAAATATTTGTTGCATTTGATGATCAAGATTCGTACTCAATGTTTACAATGAATATGGGACGAGATGAAAGATTAAACTATGTTGCTCAAGCTATTTTCCAATTTATGGGGAAAAATAATATTACCAATGTATTTTCACCTGCAGCTCAGTATTCAAGCCAATACCACTATACATTTAAATTGTATAAGAAAAATGAAAAGCACTTTATGGTTAATAACAGTCAATCTCAAGCTTACTTGATAAGTGAGAATATATATAAAAATAATAATGCTGATGATATTAAGTCTGAGTTCTGGGAAATGACATAAGCTACTAATGTAAAACGCCATTCGGTATATAACTAAATTTAAGGGGATGTTCAGCCCCTTTATTTATGTAAATTAACCTTAGATTTGATATTTTATGACCGATGAAGAAATTACAAAAAAATCGCTAGTTAAAGCTAAGACAATCAAGAAAGCTTTTGCCAAAAACATGATTGATCATTTGCCAGAAGAAGAAAGTGCTGTATCTGTTTTTATGGCGGGCTCTCCTGGTGCAGGAAAAACAGAAACTGCTAAAAGTATTATTTCTCAATTTAAAAAAGAGCATGGAGTTGATGTTGTTCACATTGAAAATGATGAACTAAGAAAGGAGTTTGATGATTACAACGGGTTGAATTCACCTTTGTTTCAAATGCCTGCAACTATTTTAGTTGAAGCTATACATGATAGAGCTTTGAAGAAAAAAGTAAGCTTTTTGCTTGATTCAACACTATCTAGTTTTGAGAAGGCAAAATCAAATATAGAGCGCTCACTTAAAAAAGAGCGCTATGTTTTGATTATATTTGTCTACCAAGATCCAGAACAGGCCTGGTGCCTAGTTAAGGCTCGCGAAATAGTTGAAGGAAGAAGGGTTCCACCTGAGGTTTTTGTAAATCAGTTTTTAGAGTCTCAACGTGTGGTCAGCGAATTAAAAAATATTTTCAAGGATCAAATAGATATAATCTTTATGGAAAAAAACCTTGATGGAACAAAAGAAAAGCCTTACTTTAATGTAAGTGACATTGACGCTTTACTTGGCAAAAAGTATAATCCCGCATTATTAGAGCGTATAGTCGGTATAAGTAATTCAACATAAATAGGAGTATGGCATGTTGGTTCAATCTCGTGAAAAAGTTAAGTCTACGCCTTTTTCTGAATTTGTACGTAACGGTTCAGCGAAAGAAAAGAGAAAGTTTTTCGACAAAGTAATTAAAGAAACAGTAGCTGTTCAACGTGCGATGATCGAAGAATCAAAAGCTTGTAGATAGTTAACAAACAGATTTATTATGAAAGCCGTTCAAATAGAACGGCTTTTAAAATGTACTAACTTGTATTAGTTCAGATTTAAACCGCCATACGGAATAATTCTTCACAATCCTCTAATGCCTTTTGTGAGTTTAAATCACCATTTTGCGCCGCTTTCCCATACCAAAACTCCGCCTGTTTTAGGTATTTGTGATCAGATTGGTGCAATTTACCATCTGACAAGTCTACTTTATTTAAGTAAAACTTTGCTAAGTTAAATTGAGAACCAATATCATTATTTTCTGCGGCCATAGTTGTAAATGTTGTAAATGTTTCCTCTACTTCCTGGGGATAGTCTTTATTCTCATAACTATCTAAATGTAATAAAGAAGCCATAGATATAAAAGTCTGGCAATCGACACTGCCAGCAAATGCTGCTTCTCTTATGATCCTACCAAATTCATTTCCACTTTTAGTTTTTTGAAGTATCTTAAGGTCCTTATCAGTAATTTTTGATAAGTCCGTTAAATCCACTTTTTTCTTAAATATCCCAAACATCTTTTCTCCCTGTTTTGATACTGACGAACCATAATACTGAGTACTTATTACTGTTATTTAAAAAATAGACTTAAATTGAATTCTTGAAGACAACACTTCTAAGCTATCTCGCTTTTCTACTGTTAACTCAGCAGAATATTCACCACGGAGGAATAACAAAATTATAGTATCGTCTAATTCTACGTCCAGTAATTTACTAATCTCTTGTAAATCATCTTCATCCATTGAACGCTTAAATGCGTCTGCTTTTTTAGACAGATTATATATGCTAAACACACTCGCCATGACTCGCTTATCAGTCGTAGCCTCGCCACCGCCAGGGTTAACTACCTTATTAAACTCTAGTGGTTGGTTTTGGTCTAATAATGAAGTGAATTCTATTACTCTACTTTTTGCACAGCTTGGTGTGTAATCATCGTAGGTAACTCCGTTAACCCATTGCGCTTTTATCCAGTTTTGATGTTCGCCTTTCAGGGCTCTACCCTGCTTACGATGTGGGCCATCATCTTTTAACAACTCAGCCCTAATTAAAGCAATAGCCTCAAGTAATAAAGGGTTTTGTGTGTATTTTGAATAATCGTAGTCCGCTATAGCTAATTTACCTGGAACGGCTAAATAACTTTGGGTTAAATATGTTTTAGTATCATCTTTTTTTCGAGAAGAGGCGTTATATGCCTTATTTGGTAGTATTTGAACACCTCTATCAAAACCTCTTACTTCGTATTTAGCACAGATATCTTCAAAAACTGCATGTAACCCTTTGAAGTCACTTTTGTCACTATTTAATTCAAGGTGATTAAGTAAGTCGCTATAAGCTTTAATAGCATCAAGGTTCGTATAGTGTTTGGCAAGTGTATTACTGTGATAACCGCAAGCACGACCAATATTAGCCTGTACAATTGCAGCAATATTAGCAATCGTACTGTCCCAAGTATTAATAAGCGTGCTTTTCATCTCTTGACCAAAATTAATACCAGCTCTAAAGCCTGCAACAGTAATAGCGATAACTTTGTCATCGAACATAGCTGCTGCTTCATATTCACGTTTAAAATCGTCAATACTTGCTAAATCACTCTCCTCAACACCCACCAGCTTTTGGCCAATAACCATTATTTGCTCTTCAGCTATACCATTTTTTAGCAGGATATTTTTTGCTAGGTTTGCTTGGCTGCTAGGCACCCTAATTAGTGACCAGCCCGATGATTGATGCTCTTTGAACTGCCTGATAAAACGCTTACGTAGTAAAGAGTCATCACAGAAATTACGCTGGTCTTCTGTTAACTTTACTATTTGATTATTGCGGTGCATCTCCCGAATACCTAAATACTCATCACTTGTTTTATGAAAAACCAAACTAGTTTTAAAATCATGACGAAGAATCGAATCTGCACCTGCCGAATAAAGCGCGCTAAAAGGTGTGGCTGAAATAAAAGCAACTTTACAGTTTATATTTTCTTTTTCGAGATACTCAAAAACCTTGGCATACCTTACGGCCTCTGAGCCGGCTCCATAATGACACTCATCTATTATAATGAGTTTAGGTGCTTGGGCTTTAAAGCTGCTCGACATTGCGAAGTTCATATTCGTAAAATTACTCACTACAACATTATTACATTTTGCAAGATCTTGCTTGGCCTGCTCTTGTAGCGACAAATCAGCCATAGTAACTAAATAGAGAGTATCCTTTAATTTTGAGCGTTCACATATATGGGGATCTGATAAGCTCAGCCTTTGTAATGCAGCTAATGCTAATGCGATACCAGACTTCCCTGATTGCATCTCAGCGGTTATAACAACAGCACGACTACCCTGTTGAAAATGAGAAAACGCTCTCTTTGCTGCATGTTGTTGATGTTCGAAAGTATCACTAGATACTATTTTCTCTAGATACTCTCTGTGCTTTTGTGCTTGATTCATAAACTTTACTTCACTGAAAACTGTGATTCGTCACTTAAAGCACCTGATTTTTCAGGTAACTCATTATGAGTCTTTTTATCTAGTGTTCTATCTAAGTCATATTCACCGCGTTTATATAAAACAAACATAGTATCGTCATGTGGAATATCGAAATAATCACACATGTCCCACACATCCTTTTCTGTCATGATAGTTTTGGTAACTTTACGTCTTGATATGTTATAGATACTAAAAACAGTTGCAGTAACTGACTTATTTTCAGATAGCTCTCCTGAACCTGGCGCTACAACCCTATTAAACTCAACATATTCATCATTATCTAACATGCTGGTAAGCATTATAGTTCTATCTTTTTGAGGTCCATCTACGCCAGCTTTCTGGGCGTTATCATAGCTATCGCCATTAACCCACTGAGCTTTTATCCAGTTTTTCTTCTTACCGCGCATTGCCCTACTGCCTTTCACTGACGGTGCCCCATTTTTAATAAATTCTTCTCGTAATACTGAAATAGCAGCTAAAAGTAGCTTATCTTGCGTATGTTGTGAAAAGTCATAGTCTTGGTCTAATAATCTTGCTGGAACAGCTACGTAGTGATCTGTTGCGAATGTTTCAACATCACCTATGGGTCTACGTTTTTTATATTTAATTGTAAGCCCTACATCTAAACCATTTACCTGATACTCTTGACATACTTCTTCAAAAAACTCTTTTAGGCCTTCAAAATCAGATGCTGCATGCTCTGAACAATTACGTTCTAAATAATCCAATATTGCCCCGTATGCTTCAGCTGCATTACCATTAGTAAAATGCATTGAAGTATTATTCCCATGATAACCACAAGCACGTCCGACATTCGCTTGAACAACAGCAGCAACACTAGCCACAGTGCTATCCCAGGTAGAAATAAGGTTATTTTTCATTAAATTACCGAAGTTTATCCCCGCCCGGCAGCCTGCTACGGTAATAGCAACTAGCTTCTCACCAAATAACTCACTATCTTCAAATGCTTTTTTAAATCTATCGATTGTAGAGAGCTCATCTTCAGGTACTCCTGAAAGAGAATTTCCTAGTATGTAAATGTTTTCTTCATCAACACCTTCCGATATAAAATACTGCTTTGCATCCATTGCTGTACCGGCTGGAACACGAACTAATGACCAACCCATACCTTCATGTGCATTAAATTGCTGCATAAAACTTTTGCGATGAGACGAATCAACTAGAAAGTTTCTTTCGTCATCATTTAGATTATGTAGTCGGTTATTTTTTAGCATTTCACGAACACCATAATATTCGTTACTCGTTTTATGAAAAACTAACCGCGTACCAAAATCACGCCGTAAAATAGAATCTTTAAGAGCTTGGTCTGCAACTTGAGCTGACTCTTTTAGGAGCTTATCGTTATGATCTATCTCTGCTTCAGAACTTATTTCTAAAGCTTCTTCATATTCAGTTTCTGCACCATATAAAGCGCCAAAAGGTGTCGCAGAAATAAAGACGACTTTACAAGAATCATTTTCTTGCTCTAAGTAGTCAAATACAGTGCTGTAACGTATACCTGTTACGTTAGAGCCATAATGGCACTCATCAATGATGATGAGTTTCGGAGGATTGCCCTTAAAATCAGTTTCTAAAGATTTTTCAAAATTGACAAAATTACTGACCACTACATTTTTAGCAAGCCTCAAGTCATCTTCAGCTTGATCCCTTAAAGCTGTATCTGGCATTGTGACAAGGTATAAGGTGTCTTTAAGCGAGCGCTTTTGGCAAATGGTTTCATCATCTAGGCTCAAACGTTGTAGACAACATAAAGCAAGCGCGATCCCTGATTTACCAGCTTGCATTTCTGCGGCTGTAACTACGGCTCTAACATCTGCAGAAAATGCATCAAATGTTTTTGTCGCGGCATTTACTTGGTGACCATGTAATACGTTACTACTGAGGATTTCTTGGACTTTTTGGCGATGTACGTCAGCTTTATTCATAAAACTAACTCCTTGTTAAAATTATGCTGATCCGAGGTCTGTCTATTTAAAACTAACACTATTGCTTATATCCAATAGACTTTTTCTTATTCTGCCACTATTTATATTTTTAGCAAATCTAAATAAAGTAAACTATTGATATCACTTAACTAGGTTTAAAAAAGTTACATGAAATTACTAAATATAGGCAAAGTATGGTATTAAAATTTAAAATCAACGATGAGATTTATTCACAGAAAGAGGCTCGTGCACTATGCACATCACTTTTAAATAAGTATAAGGAATCTGGTACTGTAAATGATTTAAATGACTTCTTATTTTTAAAAGAGGCGTTTGAACGCCATCACTATAATCCAATAAAAAAATTACCAAGTCCAATTAAAAACATACTTGTAAAGCCTTCATCAAGCGGATCTAATTATCAATTTTGGGTTATTTTAGGGGATGGTACAGAAACACACATTGGTTATTCTAAAAAATGCTTTGTAACAGAAAAAGCAAAATATAAATTAATACATGAAGATAATGTTATTGATGCGGCCCGCCACCATATTCGATACCAACAAGATGAAGCACGTAACCATTTTAAAAATACAAATAACTTAGTTTGTGCAATTTGTACAATAGCTATTAATAAAACAGATTTGCATGCTGACCATACACCACCAAATTCGTTTAAAAATATATTTGAAGTCTGGTTAACTAACAAAGGTATAAAAATAACTGATATCGCATATATGGACTTAAATAATACTGAGCAACGTGGATTCATTGATGAAAAGCTAATTATCGATTGGTGCGAACTCCATAAAATAAAGTTCAACCCTCAACCTACGCATAGTTGGTGCAATATAGCCCAGGGTTAATATTGATATACACAAAAAGTTATAAAGTATATTGTTCTGGCTTGAAAATTAAATGGCTCATAACCTAAGTGTATGAGCCAGAGACTTAGTTACATTTGGAAGTGGTCTTCACAAACTGGGTTATCTTGCATATAGTGCACTGCGGGCTTTTCGCAAAACTCGCATTCAGTACCTTTTGGCACCGTGTTTTCATCACAGTTAGGGCAGCCTTTAAGTTTATAGTTAAACTTGTGCTTGCAAACTTCACACTCTATTAAGTCGTCTTCGCAATCAGGACAATTATCATATTCATCCAAATCGAATTTTAATTTACACTCGCTACATTCTACTAAATCGCTCATATTCCCTGCTTTATTTATTAATTCAGAGAGCAATGTACCTTTTTAAGTATATGCAGTAAAGCCACAACATTAGGCATTAATTAAGCAACTCCTTAATTAACAAAGAACCCAACTGCCTTGTATTAAATGAATTTCCGTTGCTATTTAAAATTGATATCCCTAACTCTTTAGCAATATCACGTAAGTAAGGCTTACTTGGGGTTACAAGCTCGTCATTTAAAAACACTTTTATAGTACCGTTCTCAAGCTCTACCAATTTGTAATTGTGTCATATAGCTTCTATTACGTTTAATAAAATACGTGGTTTAGCTGGTGGCTTTATTAACTTGCTCATTGCAATAAAGCTTTTACCTGTTGCTGCATTACTCATTAGTCGTTTAGCTTCTTTTACGGGCGCATCTAATAGGGTTTCAACTTGCATTTCGTCTGTATTGATTCTTAAAATAATAATACGATCGACTAAGCTTAAGGTATTAGTATTAAAGCTTATATAACCGCTTGTATGCATCCTACCAGTGTTTTTACTGATATACGATCACCAGCACTAGATACAACATCATAGCCCGCCTGATTGACCTCTGTTGCCATACGTCCATTTGTTATAAGTGCTGCGTAAAGTTCCCCAATTCTACCAGTTAAATGCCTCAGTTCTGTCGCAGGTACATCCCAGCTTAACTCTCTTTCTAGCCAGCTCATTGCTTCACCAAGTGACTGAATGAGCTGCACTTGTGTTAAAGCTATTTAATTTCTTTATTTATTTTTACTTTTCAGGTAGCTTTTCACACACCTCTAAGTTTATTGCTATAAATTCGTTCCAGCTGAATCTTTCTTTATAGTATTTATTAAACTGTAACTCTATCCTGCAAATTTCTGGTCTATTTTCGTATATATTGCAATGCTTAGTATTATCATCAAAATGCTCACAAGTACCATCACCTCTATCCAGGTAACTGGTAATAGGTGATAAATTTACGTTTGAGCAGCATTTTCCGCACTTAGTGCATGGAAACTCCATCAAAAATCAAAGCTCTGATCTGATTGCATTAATTGATCAAATTCAGCAAAGTTTTGAAATGGTAACTCACAGTCAAATCTTTCATTTAAAGAATTTAAAGCATTTATATATTGTTCTGGTTCTGCGTTATCTACCGCCAAATCCATAGCTAAAAAAGTCGAGTCAAATATATGTTTTCTTTCTGCAAAGTGTTTATTAAGTAAGCTTTGAAGTTCAGCTCTATTTTTTTGAATTTGTGGAATAGCTTCTAAACAAATAGCCCGCACTTGGTCTCTGCGCTCTTTTGATGCCTTAACGACTGCACTATCACCTAAAGCAACTAAACCAGATTGATGGATCATATTCCCAATAAAATAGCCAACCCCCGCTCCTACTAAGGCACCAACTATAGGAATTGGAATCGCTAACT
Source organism: Pseudoalteromonas sp. RB2-MNA-CIBAN-0110 (assembly GCF_040309305.1). NCBI lineage: Bacteria > Pseudomonadati > Pseudomonadota > Gammaproteobacteria > Alteromonadales > Pseudoalteromonadaceae > Pseudoalteromonas > Pseudoalteromonas sp. RB2-MNA-CIBAN-0110. Next base: position 33,049 of record NZ_JBEOOQ010000047.1, read on the forward strand.
GACCGAGAGCACCATAATAAAAGGATGAAGCTCCCGTTATAGCCGTATGACTTATATTTTCGGTTAATTCTTCTAATTCAATATCACCTTTTAAATAAGATACAATGTACTTACTTGTATTAACTACTCCAACAGCGATTGCAACAGGTGCAGATGATCTCGTAATGCTTTTAGCTAATTGTTCACCTAAGAAGTGTGAAGAAGAATGCGTGATTCCTTTGCTGATCGCTGTAACTGTATAACCAGTTGCAAAACCCTTTGCACTGTTAATTACTGTATTTAGAGAGGCTTCTGCAATATCTTTCTCGCCTTTTATTAGTGAATAGCCTTCTGTTAAAAAAGATATCCCTCCAGTTATACCTGCCCCAACCGCTCCTGCCTTCATACCTGATTTATGCATATCAGTAACAGCAGATTTGAATTTATAATTATTGGCAATTTTATCTGCTTGCTCTTGGTTTGTTGCATCTAATGCTTCTTGGTAGGTTGTGCCCTCTGAAGCTATATTGTCATGTTGTAATGACTTTTTTAGATTGCGGAGTGTCTGTTCATAATCTTCGGCTTTGAGCGTGCCTTTTTCTATTCTTTGTTTTAATAACTCTTTTATTTTGCTGTGTTGATCACTTGGGGCTAACCGTAACATTTCATCGTATTTTTTTTGAGATAATGCAAATGTACTTCTCGCTGCGCTATTGCAGGACTTTGCCTGTATCTCTCGAATCGTTTTTTTACCGTTAGAAATTATAATATCAACTGGATCGGTAGGTAAACCCATGCTGGCTGTGGTTTTAGCATATAAGTCACTATCTTTTTTTAAAGCATCAAAGTTAAATTTTATTGTCTCTAGTTGCTCGAACATATGACCTTGAGACTTATCAGCAGCAACATTTTTCCATTTAAATGCAAACTGAGATAGCTGCTCTGCATCGCTGAATATCCGATATGTTCGCTCTGTTATATCTTGAGTTAAATGTTGTGAATAGATCCCACCCAAAATAGACGCTGAAGAGTTTATATTATCCATAATAAGCTTATTAATTGATTCTATATTTAAAAATTCGAGGAGGTTTATCCTGCCCCCCTCGAATAACAGATTACTTAAATTGCTCTAAGTATTTATTAATTGCGTTAACAATTAATTTTATTTTTGGAGTAAGTTCAGATTGCGTGTAACTATAAAAGTTACCATTTATCATTAAATCCTGATCATCTTCATCTACTCTAATTGATTTGATTTTCTTAATCTCAATACTAAAACGATCATTATATGAGGGCCTGCCATAAATATGTGTATCCGTTATGAAGAAGCCATCTTTGGCACTACCAAAAAGAGTTGTATCAATGAGCACTAAATAGCCATAAGGCTCACTCTTATAGTCACTATCAACTTCATAGTCTTCATGTGCATACGATTTTACAGCTGCAGCTGTTTTATCTCTTAGCTTTTTACCATACGATAAAGCATATACCCACTTCTGATCGTCAATTTGGCTACTGATTTCGCGAAAATAGTGCTCTAAATCCTTTTTAGGTTCAGGCTCTTTCTTTACATCAACGTGTTCGGTGTTTGGTTCTAGGCTTGCTAAATCTGGATGTTGCCCCAAAATAACATCCGATCCAAAACTCGCAATACTACTTGATTGGGATGTTAAGCTCCCATCTTCATTAATTATTACAACTTCTAGTAAGTTCTTTATACTCTTAGCTGTAGCAGCTACCTTAAACACTAGCTTTTTTTCATTTTCTGTATAGCTTGAATAATCAATATTGCGTGCAACTAGGCCACAAAACTCTTTTAGCATAGGATTAAAGAAAGTATTTAATCGAAGAAGTACATCATTAATTTCTTCAAAACGGCAGTGAATACCATTAGTTACAGCTTCAGCTGTTTTCATTTGTTCAGCAGCTAATAGTGCTTTATCACGATTAGAATAAGCATCTATTTTTGCGCTTTCAGCTTTTGATGCGAGCATCATTCCACCAACAGCTAATACAGGTCCAGCAACTAATCCACCTAATACAACAGCACCACCTGCCATCCCATAGCCACCTGCAGCTAGCGAACCACCACCTAGCCAAGCTAAAGTAGCATTAGTAGCTGCGACACCAGTTAAAGACCCTATTGCAGTACCTGTTGATGCAGTGCCTAAAAAACCAACCCCACCATATGCTGCTAAACCGGCTAATCCACCAGTACCAAGAGCAGTAACTCCTCCAGAGAGAACATCATGTGTTGATAATACCGAATTGCTTAAGTTTTCTAAATCAGCTTTATCTACAGCTGGTAATGACTCTAAGCCTTTTATATCACTGTCATTGAAATTAATATTTTTAATTTGACTAAAGCTTTTCACGAAACTCAACAGTGAGTTCTCATATATATCGAATTTTGTTCTGCCTAAAACTAACATTGAGTTACTTGCTTGCTCGCGTTTTGCATTTAGCGAGCTTTCTGCATCATCAAATATATTTTTAGCTCTTTTATTAATGCTATCAGCCTCGTCATAGTCAGATTTTGCATCTAACCCTTTCTTAACTCCGAAGCCACCAGCTGCAATGGCAGCTCCTACTAAAATCAAAGGTAATGGCATAACTATTCCTCCATGAACATAACTGAGTCGTTCACCAAATCGAGTTGACGTCTAACCCAATTTTCCAACTCATTTAAATTTGCTTCATTTATGTTTAGTACTGAAGCTATTTCATTGATAAAAACCTTTTCTTCTTTACCGTAATCACCATCTGCATGAGCTAGTCCAATAAGCTCAAGTAACATCGAGACTTTAGCCTTTTTACTGCCAAAAACACCCTGAATTTCACTTAGATTGAAGTTTTCTAATTCAGATACACCTTCGGTACACTGTGACTTAATAAAGTTAATCAACTCCTCTTCACTTTGATCTATAACACCATCAGATAACATTAAGTCACTTGCTAACTTAAGAAGTACTTCTTGCTGAGCTTTGTTGAGGTTTTGTATAAACATCGAATTATTCCTTTATAAATTATGATGTTTTCAGACATGAGTAAGCCCATCATTAAAATTAATTAATAATTAATAAGGGCAAAACACTGAAAATGTTGATTTGTAAGCTAATACACTTCTGAAACGAGCAGGTTGCTCTGCAGTTATTACTTTTTTAGGGGGTATAAATAAAGTGTTCATCTATGAACGTCCTTGTAAAATCCTTTTTCTAAATTCAGTCTATGTCGCGATAAAAATTATGTCTAGCAATAAATTACAAACTATTGACCAACTAACGCCATTTTAAATACAAAAAATAATTGTTGGTTAGCCAAATGAATTATGGCTATTAACCTACCTTCGCTAGATGCTTTGTACCTGATATAGATAATGATCCTTGTGATGCTTTTTCTATATGATCGCTCCACCAATTCATTAGCTCTCTGCGTTTTTCTATGTATTCAGCTCTATTATAAGCAGAACGAACTTGGTTTTTATCTACATGTGCGAGTGCGGCTTCTATCACATCTGGGTTAAACTCATGCTCATTTAATGTTGTGCTGCCAAGCGAACGCAAGCCATGGCTTACTAATCTACCTTCAAACCCCATGCGTTTTAGAGCCATATTTGCTGTTTCATTATTAATATGATTTCTGGGGTTTCTGTCTGACGGAAAAACAAAGTCTCTGTGCCCTGAAATTGGTTTTATTGCCTCTAATAACTCTATAGCTTGTTGTGATAACGGTATGACATGCTCTCTGCGCTTTTTCATGCGATCAGAGGGTATAGTCCACAGTTTATTCTCAAAATCAATTTCATCCCAACGAGTACCTGCAGCTTCACCAGGGCGTGTAAGTGTATGCAACTGCCACTCAATTAAAAAGCGAGTTACTCGTTTAATTGATGCTGTGGCAAGCGTTTGCATCAACTCAGGCAGCTCTTCTGGTTTTAACGAAGGCATATTTTGTTTTTGCGGCTTTTTAAATGTTTCTTTTATTCCAGCAAGCGGATTAGCTTGAATATAACCACTATTAACTGCGTAGGTCATTACTTGGTTTAATCGTTGGCTCAAACGCTTAACTGTTTCTAGGGTACCTTTAGCCTCTAGAGGCCTTAATATTTTAATTACCTGTGGTGCATTAATTTTGCCAATTGGGTATTTACCAATAACCGGTAAAACATGGTTATTTAATGAGCGCCAAATATCTTCACCATGAGCTTGGGTAAAATCAGGCTTTTTAGCCTCATACCACTCTAAAGCGACCTTACTTAGTGTTAACTCTTCTTGTGCTCGTTTAAAAGCTAAAGTTTCATCTCTATGCTCTTTTGGGTCAGTTCCTAATGCAACCAACTCTCTGGCTTCTTGAGCTAATTTTCGTGCATTAACAATTGATATGTCGGGATACTTACCTAACCCCATATTGATACGCTTTTTTGTAATTGGATGGTAGTAATTAAAGTTCCATAGTTTAGAGCCACTCTTTCTAACTTTTACTTGTAGGCCATTACCATCTGATAAAATAAGATCTTTACCTTCAGTTTTTGCTTTTTTTAGTGCTGTATCAGTAAGTTGCTTTGTAGATCTGGCCATAACAAATTAACTCCAATTTAATTTAGTATTCCTTATTATGGCAGTTTATTAGAGGAATACCATATTGGATACTAAAGCTTTGAGCTTGGGTGAAACAGCATGGGACGAGGTGATACGCTAAGTTATTGATTTTACTTTGTTGTAGGCACAAAAAAGGACGTCATAAGACGTCCTGATATTGAATAATGGTGGAGGGAGAGGGATTCGAACCCTCGTTAGGGATAAACCTAAACACACTTTCCAGGCGTGCGCCTTCAGCCACTCAGCCATCCCTCCACAGTGCTGCAATTGTGTAATGCAACAGCGCGCTATAGTATGAAATAGACACTTAAGGTGCAAGGCATTTTTAAATATGAGCCTTTAAATGCTCACTTATCAAGCAATAGCTTATCTATAGGCACAAAAAACGGCTAAATCTAAGACCTAACCGTTTTAATTTATACTTTTAAAATTACTTAGCCATGCTCGCAGTAAATTCAAGCATGCGATTAAGCGACTTAAGTGCGCCTTCGCGTAAATCCATATCAACGAATACTTCTTTACCTTTAGGGCTTATGAGGGCTTCCTCAATCGCTTTTAAGCCATTCATTGCCATCCAAGGGCAATGTGCGCAACTTTTACATGAAGCGCCCTCACCTGCCGTTGGAGCCGCAAAAAACTCTTTATCTGGACATAGTTGCTGCATTTTATAAAAGATGCCGCGATCGGTTGCTACAATAAACTTTTTATTGTCCATTGTTTGCGCAGCTTTAATTAATTGGCTCGTAGATCCAACCGAATCGGCAAGTGCAACAATTTCTGCTGGTGACTCAGGATGAACTAATACGCCTGCATCTGGGTGCAGTGCTTTCATATCTTTTAAGGCTTTAGTTTTAAATTCGTCATGTACGATACATGCACCATTCCACATAAGCATATCAGCACCGGTATTTTTTTGAATATAACTACCAAGGTGCTTATCTGGGCCCCAAATAATTTTTTCGCCTTGCTCATCAAGGTGCTCTACTATTTCAAGTGCACATGATGAGGTTACAATCCAATCTGCACGCGCCTTAACTGCGGTAGAGGTGTTTGCATACACAACCACTTTACGGTCAGGGTGCTCATCACAAAACGCTGAGAACTCGTCTATCGGGCAACCAATATCTAGCGAACACGTCGCTTCAAGCGTTGGCATAACAACCGTTTTATTTGGCGTTAAAATTTTGGCTGTTTCGCCCATAAATTTCACGCCCGCAACGATGATCATATCTGCATCGTGACGTGCACCAAAACGTGCCATTTCTAGCGAGTCGGCAACGCAACCGCCGGTTTCTTCAGCAAGTGCTTGAATTTCAGGATCGGTATAATAATGTGCAACAAGTACTGCATTTTTATCTTTTAGTAATTGTTTTATACGCGCTTTATATTCGCCTTGCTCGTCATTTGTTAACGGTGCTGGCTTAGGGGGGAAAATATAACCTTCAGGCATAATAGTTTGAGCTAGACTCATGTTCTCGACCACTTATCTACAGTGCATTAATTAGGGCGAATTATACGAGAATATAAACACAAATAACAGCAAACTAGTAAAGCTGTTTATAAAAATTAGAATGGGAATTTAAAAAAGAATATAAAGGAAAGTATTAGAGAGTGGTGGGTCATGATGGATTTGAACCATCGACCAATTGATTAAAAGTCAACTGCTCTACCAACTGAGCTAATGACCCG